>NZ_JAMZBE010000123.1:0-10499 GCF_024158645.1 Halomonas sp. 707B3 | reverse complement strand
GGCCGCCACCGTCCCAAAAACGCCGGAGAGAATACCCGCCACAAATAGCGTGAAGCGGTTCACCGGCAGTTCGAAGCGGCATACCGTGACCAGCACAGCAAATAGCACGATGGCGGCAATTAACTTTTCCAGCACAACCATCGGCGCTGCCAGCAACAGCCAAATGCCCAATCCGTTACCCGGTAAGCGTCCAATCAGGGCAACGCCTATTTCCCTTAACCTCACCTCATGCCAGTAACGGCGCACCATCATCAAAGAGACGGTGAAACCAAACAGCACCAAAATCACCGGCACCAGCCGTGGCTCTATCATCAACAGCAGTGGCGCACCCACCACCGCCAAGCCAAAGCCCGTGGCCCGCTGTACAAAGGCACCTAGCAGCAGTACAGCTGCGCAGGCTAACCAGCTATCCAAGGGCACCTCTAACCACTGCAGCAGGCTATCCATTACAACGCGTCATCCACCTTTGGGGCTTGGGTTAGCATTCTCACACCGATATTACCCAGCAGGGCAGCACCTAACATGGTCAGCACCATGGGCCATAAGTGCTCAACCTGGAACAGCCCTACTAAGACACCTGCCAGCGCCCCACAGCTAAACTGTATGCCACCCAACAGCGCTGTCGCGGTGGCACTTATATGGCCAAAATGATCCAACAATGAAGAGATGGCGTTGGGCGTAATCAGACCAATCATGCCCGTAAACATCATCACCAGCGGCACCACCACATAGAGCGACGCCACGTTAAGCGCCGTGGCCAACACAAGACCCAGGGCGGCCACTAGTTGAACAGCCAGACCTAAGCGCAGGTTCTGCTGTGGTGTGCGATTGCGCAGCAAGTGAATATTGACGCGGTTGGAGAGCGCAATCACCACTACGTTCACCCCAAACACCAGTGGGTAGACGCTTGGCGAAAGCGAAAAATAGTCCAAGTATAAAAATGGCGATGCGGTCACAAAGGCAAATAGCCCGGCAAACGAAGCGGCTACCGCACAGATATAGCCCATGCCCTCTTTGTGGCGCAGCACGCTTGCATAGTTGCGGATCACTTGCCGAGGCGAGGCCGCAGGCAAGTTGGTATCGCGGGTTTCAGGTAAGCGCGTACCTAACAGCCAAAGTAAGAAACCGGCATAAACAGCCAGGAAAATAAAGATGAGCCACCAGCCAGCAATGTGAAGCAGCAGGCTACCCACCGCCGGTGCCACCAGCGGGGCCAGCATCATGATCATGGCCATGGTGGACATCACCTTAGCCGCCTCACGCCCGCTGAAACAGTCACGCACGATGGCAGCCGAGTTCACCACACAGGCTCCGCCCCCTAACGCTTGAATAAAGCGCCAAACCAATAGCGACGTTAAGCTATCGGCGGTGGTAATCATTAAGCTGGCCAGCATAAAGACCACTAGCCCACTTAACAGCACCGGCTTCCGGCCTAACCGATCTGATAACGGCCCAAAGCAGAGCTGGCCCAATGCAAACCCAAACAAAAACATACTGATCGAGAGTTCAGTATGGTGAATGCTGGCATTAATACTCTCGGCCAGTATGCCGATGGCAGGCAGATAGGCATCAATCGCGAAAGGCGCAAGCGCTGTGTTGGCGGCCACCAACCAAGCCACCCGACGAGGATTAAGTTCCATAAGCCTCCTTAAAATGGGCATAAAAAAAGCGGCGCGTGCCGCCGAAAAGGTAGGCCGCTAATCATAATCGATTTCAATTCATTTGTCGGTGTCTGTTCGTCACGCGCGGCCCTTGCTAAAGTAACCCACAGGACAACCAAGGAGCATTGCATGGCCACTAGCCTATTAAGCCAATTAAAAGAAATGACCACCGTGGTTGCTGATACGGGCGACCTTGAGGCTATTCGCCGCTTCCAGCCCCAGGATGCAACTACCAACCCCTCTCTCATCCTTCAAGCTGCCCAACAGGAAGAGCGCCGCGCTCGCTTGGCAAGCATCGCCAAAGAGAGCACCGATCTCGACGACGCGGTAGACCGTGTCGCGGTGGATATTGGCAGCGAGATTAGCAAGCTGGTGCCGGGCTATGTGTCGACAGAAGTCAGCGCCCGCCTCTCGTTTGACCGTGATGCCACCATTGCCAAAGCGCACTCGCTAATTGAGCGCTATGCCCAGCATGGTGTCGGCCCTGAGCGTATTTTGATTAAAATGGCGTCCACCTGGGAAGGCATTCAAGCGGCCCGCCAGCTTGAGCGCGATGGCATTCACACCAACCTGACGCTGCTGTTTGGCTTTGCTCAGGCGCAGGCCTGTGCCGATGCTGGCGCTACGCTGATTTCACCGTTTGTGGGCCGTATTCTCGACTGGCACAAAGCGCGCTCGCCGGAAGCTGACTTCAGCGGCGCCAATGACCCTGGCGTACAATCGGTTAAGCGTATTTATGACTACTACAAGGGACACGGCTATCCAACGATTGTGATGGGAGCCAGCTTCCGTAACGTAGGCGAAATACAAGCCTTGGCAGGTTGTGACCGCCTCACTATATCCCCTGCGCTGCTTAACGAGTTAGATGAATTACAGGGCGACCTTCCCCGCCAGCTAACGCCCATGGGTGCCAGCAGCTCAGCAGAGCAGGCGCTAGCCCAAGCAGATTTTCGTTGGGAAATGAACGAAGATGAAATGGCGTCTGACAAGCTGGCTGAAGGCATTCGCAAGTTCATGGCCGACCAGCGCAAGCTTGAAGAGCTACTCAGCACGCTACGCAAACACTAAGTATATTAATACTCACAGCGACGTAGCAGCGCCCTCTTATCTTTAGGGATGGAGGGCGTTTTATTTATGAACGGTAGAGGATTGCGATTCAAGCATTTCAACCAGCGGCTGAAACTGCTCGCGATTATGCTCATTCATGTGCATTAGAATGCGGTGAGCTTCTAAAATACGATCGCGCAAACCCTCTTCATCTGCCGGTACTTCTGGCAAATCTTCTAATGCAGAACTTAACCCCTCAGTTTGGTTTAATGGCGCTTCCATCAAGGTAAAAAAACGCGCAAAACCCATGACGTCCAGCATCTGACGCACGTCGGGGTTATCGGCAATAATCGTCGGAGGCTGTTCCAGCCGCCCTTTAACCGCCATGGCTACTTTGGCCAGAAAACCCAGCGCCGTTGAGTCGACATTGGTCGCTTCGCGCAGGTCAATCATCACCGCCTGAAGGCCAGGGGTTTCAGCAAGACGTTGCGCTTGGGTATCTAGCGTGGCACATAGCGTTAACCGCACATCGCCACAGAGCTTTAACACAAAAACACCAGAGTTGAACGCCGCTTTAATGCGGCCCTCTTCAATCAGCATGACCAAATCCGCTCACCATCATGATTGTCAGGTCATCGGGTAAAGCATCGCGGTCCTGGTTCGCCTCATCATCCTCATCGCCCTCTATCAAAAGCGAATTGGTTTTGGCTAGCCGGTCGCGCAACTGCTCAAGCGTGACACTTTCGCTAACGAGTTGCTCAAGTTCCGTGAGCCGCGTGTCGAGCGTTTTACCCGGCAAGCATTCCAATACACCGTCTGAACACAGCCACAAACGAAAGTTGGCCGGTAAAGCACAGCTAAGCGCAGGATACTCCACATCTGGGAAAAGGCCTACCGGCATTCCCTCCCCGGTTAAGCGCTCCAGCTTACCGTCAGCCGCCAACAGCGGCATCGGTAGCTGTGCGCCGAGCGAATAGTGAAGAGTATGCGCTTCATGGTCAATAACACCGACGAATAACGTGGCATGCTTACCAATGTTGGTATCCTGAAGCTCACGATTCATCGCCGCTAACCAATCAGGCGGCAGCCGCTCTGGCGCTTGGCCATCCCACTCGCTTAACCATCGGTTGCACAAATACTTCAGCAGCACCGTGACAAAGGCCGACGACGCTCCATGCCCAGAGACATCGGCAAAATAGAACGCGCTAAAACGGTCGTTATAACGCTGATAGTCGAGAAAATCCCCCGACAAATAAAGCGACGGCGCAAACCAGTAGTCGTAATAAACGCCGTTGATCACTTTAGGATGCGCTGGCAACAAACGCCGCTGAATATGCCCCCCGCTTTGCTGGTCCATCCGCAGTAGCGCGAGGTGAGTCTCAAGGCTCTCATTGAGTTCAGCGAGACGTTCACGATCACGATCACGCTCTTGGGCCAAGGTGTGAAGCTCAATCGCCTTACGAATCATTCGGCGCAGCAGTTCGGTATGTCGCAGAGGATGAACGATGTAGTCCACCAACCCCACATCAATGGCCTTAATCAAGTCAGCATCCTGACGAGAGTCGCTGACGACCAGGGTTGGCAACCGGTGGGTCAACTGAGACCACTGTTGACGCGGCACTGCCCGAGCATGCGCGACAATCAGCGCCGTGCCACTAGGCAGATGGTCAATATTATCTGCAGCAAACACCCACATACCGTCACAGGTAATCGCCTCAGCAAGCGCGTCACGCTCTGCGCCGGGCTCGTCGATTACCGCGATCAACTGCTTAGCGTGATCCATGTTAGGCCTCAATCGGCGAAATCGTCGTCACCGAAGTCGGTATCGTCGAAATCAAAATCATCTGTGGCAAACGGGTCTTCGCCAAGCACACCGTCATTCACCTCAAACTGGCGGCGCTGCAAATAGGCATCACGGACAAACCGATAGCGATCCCCCGAAATCAACGATTCTTGGTCTAACAAGCCCGCGCGAAGGTGAATAATATCGAGTGCCGTCAGGCCTGCACGTAGCTGGTGATCGTCCATATACGTAATGGGATGCGCTGCGAAATCGGCTGGCAAGCCAGAGGCATCCCTGAGCGTGCGCGGACCTAGCAGAGGTAACACTAAATAGCGCGAGTCCTCCCAGCCCCACACGGCCATGGTTTGACCAAAATCTTCTTTATCCGCGGTAATTTCCATGAGCGTGGCATAGTCAAGCAAGCCGCCAATACCCACCGTCGAGTTGATCAAGAATCGTGATGTTGCTAAACCCGCATTGGCGGGTTTGCCCTGCAGCAGGCTATTGAGCGCGGTACGCACTTCGCCTAAGTTGGAGAAAAAGTTGCCAACCCCAGTTTGCACCGGCTCAGGAGTGACCGCCTTATACCCTCGTGCAACGGGCTTGAGGGCGTAGCGATCCAGCACATCATTAAACGCGAACACACGCCTGTTGAAGCCCTCCCAAGGGTCCTGCGGGTCAGCCGCTACACGCTCTTGCGCAGTGTCTCCCTCTTGAGAAGACCCCGTACTGGCGCACCCTCCCATGCTTAACGTGGCTAGCAACACGATAGGCAATAGCTTCTGCCATGTGCTTAGACCCTCTTTTTGCGGTGCCAACAGCTTCAGCATGCGATTTCCTCTTTCAACATAGAACGCTATTTCTAACATAACCGGTGATAGGCAAAATCGGCCTATTACTGGCGACGTAGCACCACACTACCTGCACTGTACCCCGCCCCAAACGAGCAAATAACGCCGATATTCCCTTCCGACAGTGCCTCACGGTGAAGGTGGAAAGCGATAATCGAGCCCGCAGAGCTGGTATTCGCATAGCGATCTAAAATAATCGGTGCCTGTGCTTCGCTGGGCTCTTCACCCAATACTTTACGTGCAATCAGATCATTCATATGGCGGTTGGCCTGATGCAACCACATCCGCGTCAAATCCGCCCCCGACAGCTCTAATGAAGCGAGATGGTCAGTGATAAGCTTAGCGACCATAGGGCACACCTCTTTAAAAACGCGGCGCCCTTCCTGAACGAACAGCTTATCTAACGCCTGCGGATCGCTATCGGTCACGCGGTTTAAAAAGCCCGCGTTATTGCGAATCGCATTGGAAAACTTCGTCACCAGTCGCGTTCCCAGAATTTCATAGCGCTCATCGGCCACGGCAACATCGCTATTTTCTAGTACCATAGCCGTACAAGCATCGCCGAAAATAAAGTGGCTGTCACGGTCTCTAAAATTCAAATGGGCAGAACAAATTTCAGGATTCACAATCAGCGCACGTTTAACGCTACCTGACGCAATCGCGTTCGCCGCCGTTTCCAAGGCAAAGGTGGCAGAACTGCAGGCCACGTTCATATCAAAGCCATAACCCATTGTTCCTAGGGCCTGCTGTACTTCTACCGCGACCGCCGGATAGGCACGCTCTAGGTTTGAACAGGCCACAATCACCAGCTCAATATCAGCGGCATCAACCTGGGCCGTTTCTAGCGCCTGACGCGCGGCCTGAGTCGCCATCTCACACTGAATAGACGGTTCATCGTTATGACGTTGAGGCAGTTTAGGCCGCATACGCTCAGGGTCAAGGATCCCTTGAGCATCGAGCACATAACGACTTTTAATTCCCGAGGCTTTCTCAATAAATTCACTGCTGGAATAAGCCAGTGCTTCTTGCTCTCCACGCGCGATGGCATCCGCATGCTGGGCGTTATGGAGATCAACCCACGCGTTAAAAGCAGCGACCAACGCCGCGTTATCAATGGCGTTTTCCGGTGTATAGAGTCCTGTACCGGTGATCACTACATTGGTCATGCCTGTCTCCTTATTACGGCCTCAAGGCAAATAGCCGAAACCGTCAGTAAAATAGCGTATGGCGAGGTTGTCCACCCCGCTCTATCTAAGCGCTTTCTTGTGTAGCATTAAACGCTGGTAATTTCTTCCCAACGCTTTTCCAAGCGCTTCACGGATACCGGCATCTGAGTGCCTAGCTGCTGGGCGAAGAGCGATACGCGCAATTCTTGTATCCACCAGCCAAATGCCACGAGTTCAGGGTCTTCAGCGGCGCCTCTACGTTCGCTTTTTCGCCGCGCATCAAAACGTGCCTCTAGGGCTTGGACATCCTGCATCATCATTTGGTCACGGCCGCGTTCACGGGCCGCTTTTTCGAGGCGGATGAGAGCTGCTTCGGTATAGCGTGGATACTCGCTAAGCCATTCCCCTGCGTCACGAATAAAGCCAGGATAAACCAAGCGCTGCATCTGCGCGCTCACATCGCTGTAAACGAGCGCTAGGGCAAAGTTAAGCTTCCCTTTAAGCACTTTGGTCACCGCTAGATGCCCTTTAAGCGCCTCTTCAATGCGCGTCAGTAGCGATGTTGCATAGGGAATCAGCTCACTTTCGGTTGCTTTAAGCCGCTCGGTGAGCTCATTGGCAGAGCGTGGCAACGGATGTGTTGCCACCACCTGCGTGAAGACCGCCAGCAGCAAATCATCCACTAATGCTTGTTTACTACCCACTTTAGCAAAGAGTAGAGCGCACTTTTCCACGCCAGGTAAGCGCTTGATGGCTTTGACCTGTTCCGGCCGCTTGGCGATGGCCAAGCGTGCCACGCCTTCCTGGTGAACCGCCGCCGCCTTCGCGGGATGATCAAAAAGCGCCACTTTAAAGCTATGGGCCTCGGCCATTAGTGCTGGGTAGGCTTCCACTCGGATACCGGCCTGAGTCGTTACCCGCGACTCGGGCAGCGGCGACTCTGGTAACTCATCCAAGGCGGGCGCTTGGCTTGCCTGATCGGCCAGCGCCTGGGCGCCTGCACTCGCCGCCTCTTCGAAACGCCGCTCCAGCGCACGCACATCGCGTCCTTGGCCTAACGTTTTACCCGCATGATCAACGACCCGCACGTTCATAATGAGGTGCGGCGGCAGCAGATCGAGACGCCAATCATCCGGGTGAACGCGGGTAGCAGTGCGGCGGCGGATAAACTCCCCCAGCGCTTCGGTGAGCGGCCGCTCATCGGGCACGAGGGTCTCCAGCGCGGCATCGACCCAGTCGGGAATGGGCACCACTTGGCGACGAATACTTTTCGGCAGCGATTTCAGCAGCGCAATGCACTTTTCACGCAGCAGCCCCGGCACCAGCCACTCCAACGCATGCACCGGCAGCTGCGGCAGCATGGCGGCGGGCACCGTAAGCGTCACGCCATCATCGTCGGCATCCGGGTCGAAGTGGTAGCTCACTGGGTAAGCCACCCCAGAAAGCGTTAGATGATCAGGGTATTGCGCCTGAGTAACGTCGTGGGCATCCCGAGCTTTTAGCGCTTCGATGTCAAACTTCAGCAGCGTGGAGTCTTGGCGCTCTGCCTGCTTGCGCCAGTGTTCAAAGCCCTTGCCGTTAACGATATCGGTAGGTATCCGATCGTCATAGAAGGCGAACAGCGTCTCTTCGTCGACCAAGATATCCCGTCGGCGGGCACGATCTTCTAGCGCCTCTACCTCTTCGATTAGCGCACGGTTATGGGTGAAGAATTCTCCTTTGGTTTGGAACTCGCCTTCCACCAGCGCCCGGCGAATAAACAGCTCCCGCGACTCCTGGGGCGCAATGGGCCCGTAATGGACGCGACGACGCGCCACAATCGGCAGGCCAAACAGGGTGACCTGTTCAAACGCCACGACCTGAGCGCGCTTCATTTCCCAGTGAGGCTCGCTGTAGCTGCTTTTCACTAGGTGCTGCGCTTGTGGCTCGATCCACTGCGGGTCGATCTTGGCAACGGTGCGCGCAAACAGCTTGGTGGTTTCAATCAGCTCGAAGGCCATGACCCACTTGGGCGTTTTCTTCGCCAACCCAGAACCGGGGTGAATCATGAACTTGCGGTTACGCGCGCCGAGGTACTCTCGGTTCTCAAGCAGCGTACCCAAATTGGAGAGCAGGCCAGACAGCAGCGCCTGATGCAGCTTGCCCGATGTTTTTCGCCTTGCCTGCTTGGCCTGCTCTTCGCTCTCGTTCTCATCACGAGGCAGCGGCGCAGGCACCTCAATGTCCATATCCCGCAGCAGTTGGCGCAACTGGCGGAACGTATCGTGCCACTCGCGCATGCGCAGGTAGTTAATGTAGTGGTCACGGCACCAGCGGCGCAGTTGGTTGCCCGATAACGCTTCACGAGCATTCTCGATGCCATGCCATAAATTTAGCAGCGCAACGAAATCGGAGTCTGGGTCATGCCAGCGCTGGTGAGCTTGGTCAGCGGCTTGGCGCTTGTCGGCGGGCCGGTCACGAGGGTCTTGAATCGCCAGCGCAGAGACCACGACCAGCACGTCCCTCAGGCTGCCTCGCTCTGCACCGGCCAACACCATACGGGCCAAACGCGGGTCAATGGGTAGTTTCGCCAGCTTACGCCCCAGGGCGCTAAGCTGTTGCTTATCATTTACTGCGCCCAGTTCAAATAGCAGCCGGAAACCATCTTTGACAAAGCGGCCATCGGGCGGATCAACAAAGGGGAAGTCTTCAATATTACCGAGCTTGAGCGCCAGCATTGAAAGAATGACCGATGCTAAGTTGGTGCGCTGAATCTCCGGGTCGGTAAACGCGGGGCGTGACAGGAAATCCTCTTCGTCGTAAAGGCGAATGCACACGCCTTCCGCAATCCGCCCGCAGCGGCCTTTACGCTGGTTGGCGCTTGCCTGGCTGACCGGCTCAATGGGCAGCCGCTGAATTTTTGCCCGGTAACTGTAGCGGCTAATGCGTACAAGGCCAGGGTCAATCACGTAGCGAATCCCCGGCACGGTGAGGGAGGTTTCAGCCACGTTAGTCGCCAGTACGATGCGACGCCCCCGATGGGGAGCAAACACACGGTTCTGCTCCTCATTAGAGAGGCGCGCATACAGCGGCAGAATCTCGGTGCCCTTTAAATCCGCGCGGCGCAGCGTATCGGCGGTTTCGCGGATTTCCCGCTCACCGGGTAGAAACACCAGCACATCACGGGGGCCATGCAGCCAGCCTTTTTCACGCTCGATTGTTTCGATCTCACGCACGGCATGCAAAATCCCCTCCTGCAGCGTGCGGTCATCCTCGTCCTCTTCGCTGCGCACCAGCGGGCGGTAGTGGACATCTACCGGGAACGTGCGGCCTGACACCTCGACCACCGGCGCAGGCGTTTTCGTCGAGCCGAAATGGGCCGCAAAGCGCTCCACATCGATCGTTGCGGAGGTAATGATGACTTTCAGATCAGGACGCTTGGGCAGTAGCCGCTTGAGATAGCCCAGTAAGAAATCAATGTTGAGGCTGCGCTCGTGAGCTTCGTCGATAATCAGCGTGTCGTAGCGCAGCAGCAGCGGGTCGTGCTGCGTCTCAGCCAGCAGGATGCCATCGGTCATCAGCTTAACGAGTGTGCTCGGCGAGCTTTGGTCGTTAAAGCGCACCTGATAGCCCACCTGCTCGCCAAGCGGCACGCTTAGCTCTTCCGCCAGCCTCCCCGCGACACTGCGTGCCGCCAGCCGTCGTGGCTGCGTATGCCCAATCAGGCCTTTCCGGCCACGGCCAAGCTCCAGACACATCTTGGGCAACTGAGTGGTTTTACCCGAGCCGGTTTCCCCCGCCACCACCACCACCTGGTGGTCGCGAATCGCGGTGAGAATATCCTCACGGCGCTCTACCACCGGCAGCTCTGCCGGGTAATCCAGCGTCACGCGTAGGGCTTCGCGCTGTGCCAGCAGTTGCTTAGCTTTGTCGACTTCTCGCTCCACCTCGTTCAAGTAGGCGTTAGGCGTCTCGTTCGCGAAAGCGTTACAATGGTCGGCCCACTTACGAG
>NZ_JAMZBE010000122.1:0-10517 GCF_024158645.1 Halomonas sp. 707B3 | reverse complement strand
GGCTTAGCCCTTCACGGCACCCGCCGTTAGGCCGGAAACAATGCGGCGCTGGAAAATAATGACCAAAATCACCAGCGGCACGGTTACCACAACGGAGGCGGCCATAATCGGCCCCCAGGGCAGTTCGTAAGCGCTACCGCCGGACAGTAGCGCGATAGCTACCGGCACCGTGCGCTGGTCATCGGTGAGGGTAAATGTCAGGGCGAACAGGAATTCGTTCCAGGCGGCGATAAACGCCAGCAGCCCGGTGGTGGCCATGGCCGGCCACATCAGCGGCAGAAACACCTTGGTAATGGTCACCCAGGGCGTGGCGCCATCCATGATCGCGGCCTCTTCCAGCTCCATGGGCAGCTGCTTCATAAAGGTGGTGAGCACCCACACCGTGAAGGGCAGCGTAAAGATGGTGTAACTGAGGATCAGGCCTGCGGGGTTGTTATATAGATTCAGCGCGCGAATTACCTCGAACAGCCCAGAGAGCACGGCCACTTGAGGGAACATCGAAACGCCCAGAATGACCAGCAGCACCGTCGAACGGCCCCGAAAGCGTACCCGCCCAAGCGCATAAGAGGCGGTGATACCCAGCAGCAGGGCGATAAACACTACGCTAAAGGCGACGATGATGGAGTTGAAAATCGCTCGCACAAAGCTCGATTGGCTAAAGATTTGCGCGTAGTTGTCCAGGTTCCAGTTCGAGGGCCATAGCTCCACGCGGAACAGGTCGCTAGAGGGTTTGAGCGAGGTGATCACCGCGTAGTAAAACGGGAACACTGCATACACCATAATGACGGCAATCAGTGCCCAAAAACCAACGCGTTTAGCAATTTTGGCGAACTGGCGGCTGTTCATCAGTCACCTCCCAATTGAATCTGTTTGCGGCCAAGGTAGAGATAAGCCACGGTGGCCAGCGCGATGATCAGGAACAGCAGCGTAGAGGCCGCACTGCCATAGCCGACGTCCTGGAATTCGACGAGCTGCTGGCGCGCATACACCGACATCGACATCGTGCTGGTGGAGTTGGAGGTCAATACATAGATCACGTCGAAGACCCGCAGGGCATCCAGCAGGCGGAAGATCACCGCCACCATCAGCGCTGGGGTAATCAGCGGTAGCGTGACTTTGAAGAACACGCGCACGGGGTGAATGCCATCCACCTCAGCAGCTTCATAGCAATCTTTAGGCAGCATCTGCAGCGCGGCTAACACCAGCAGCGCGACGAAAGGAATGGTCTTCCAAACGTCAACCATAATGACCGCCCACATGGAGTAGGTGGCGCTGGCTGTCCAGGCGATGGGATTATCAATAATGCCAACCACCATCAGCAGGTGGTTGATGATGCCGAACTGATCATTCAGCATCCACGCCCACATCTGGGCTGAGACAATGGTGGGGATGGCCCAAGGGATGAGGACCGCCGCACGAACAATCACACGGCCTTTAAATTCTGCGTTCAGAATCAGCGCCACGATGACGCCAAACACTACTTCCAGCGAAACGGAAACGACCGAGAAGTAGACCGTGTTCCACACGGACTGCCACCATACCGGGTCGGCTAGCACGCCAAACCAGCGGCCGTTGTCGTAAACCAGATAGTTTTCAAAGCCAATCAGGTTTGCGGCGCCTAAATCGGACAGCGACGCATCGGTAAAGCTGAGAAAGAAGGTGCGAAGTAACGGCCAGCCCGCCACCAGCGTGAGGGCAATCAGCATGGGGGCTAAGAACAGCCACGCCGCCTTGACGCGTTGGCGGCGGACCTTGGTACCCCGTTGCCGCCGCGCTGGCGTGGCGGAACGCGCCCCGAGGGGCGCGTTTTGGTGAGAGTGGTGAGAAGAGCTCGACATAGGTGTCTCCGCGTTTACCAGTTGCGACGCTTCAGGCGCAGCAATTCGCCTTCAAGGTCAGCGACGGCTTGAGCGCCATCTTTGGTGCCGGACAGCACGTCATGAGAGGTGCTAAAGAAGGCGTTGCTGACCCGGCCATAGGCACCGCCGGTAGGTGCAGAGGGGCGGGCAACCGCACTCGTGAAGGTGTCGTAGAGCGTGCCGAAGAAGGGCACCGCTTCCAGTACTTCCTGGTCCTGGTAGAGCGCATCGATGGTGGGGTTGTAGGACGCCTGAATGGCGCGACGTTTCTGCTCTTCTTCACCGGTCAGGTAAGCCACCAAATCCGCCGCAATGTCAGGATGCTCGCTGTAGCGCGACACGGCCAGGTTCCAGCCGCCCAGGCCCGCAGCGCTTTGGCCCTCTTCACCGCCAGCAGGCAGCTGCACGACGCCTACTTTGCCGCGCACGTCGCTGTCATCGCTTTGGGCCAGCGCCCAGGCGTAAGGCCAGTTGCGCATGAAGACGGCATTGCCGCCCTGGAAAACACCCCGTGCTTCTTCTTCGGTGTAGTTCAGCACGCCTTCCGGGGAGATGTCACCGATCCAAGAGGCGGCCAGATCCAACGCTTGGGCAGCGCGCTCGTTGTTGATGGTCACTTCGCCGTCGTTATCGACCACGGTACCGCCGCCAAAGCTGGCGACCCATTCCAAGGCGTTGACGGTCAGCCCTTCATAGGCGCGCCCTTGGAATACGAAGCCTTGCATACGGTCGTTGCCCGCTTCACGCTCGGCGTTTTGAATATCGCGCGCAGTGTCGGTGAGCGCCTGCCAGGTGGTCGGAACGTCATGACCGTGCTTTTCCAGCAGGTCTTCCCGGTAGTACAGCACCCCCGCATCGGTAAACCACGGCATGGCGACCAGACGATCATCGATGGTGTTGTTGACCACGATCGTCTCGAAATGGCCCGCGGCTGCGTCGTCACCCAATACCTCGCGAAGATCGAGCAGGTGGTTGGCCAGCAGGCCGGGCCACACCACGTCAACCTGCATCACGTCGATATCGCTGGAGTTGGCGGAGAGAATTTGTTGATAGAGAGATAGGCGCTCGGTGGACGAGTTGGGCGTTGAAACCACATCGACGCTGTGGCCGGTTTTCTCTTCCCAAGCGCGTACGCCTTCTTGGCAAAGGGTCAACTCTGCACCAACCGCACCACAGGAGATCGTCAGTTCGGCCGCTTGGGCAGACCCGGTGGCACTGGCAAGACTGGCCAAAGCGATAGCTGAAGTGAGTAGTGTCTTTTTCATTACGGCGTTCCTCGGCGTTTATTGTTGTGGGTGATGGGGGATCAGAGCGCTTGTAGCGCCTACTTAAACGATTAAGTACGCTGCCAGTTAGCCGTCTGTCATCGTGAAGTTCAATAGAGACTTTTGTCTAATCTATTTCAATTCGGTTTCTCTAAGATAAATAGTGCTTTAGACATTGGTCGATAATTAGTAAAAGCTTGTTGGTTTACTAGCTCTTAATCGATTAAGTTTTAGTGGCTGTCGCTCTTCGGCTCAAAATAGAAGTTGCTTTGCAACATTATTCAAGGGAAGGCGGTGCCTGGAGCCAGCGTCACGATCAGAACAAAAATAGATTTAAAACAATGCACAAAATGACATTCAAGACACCATTAGCCATCGCCGTTGCCACTGCCAGCCTCGGACTTTGCGGTGTTGCCAACGCCGACACGACGATGGAAGAGCGCTTTGCCGAGCTAGAAGCGCGCATTGCGGCCGCCGAGCAGCGGGCTGAGGCTGCCGAGCGCCGCGCGGAGTTAGCTGAGCAGGGGCGCGGTGCTGCGCCTGCTTCAAGCGCGCCAGCAGCGGCAACTACCGATGCCGATATCGAAGAGCGCCTGGCACGCGTTGAGCGCCAAGCCAGCGGCGAAGAAGGTTTCTCGTTTAACGTGTATGCTCGTTCTGGCCTGTTGAACGGTGAAGATGGCAAAAGCGCACCGGGCGGCCCGTACCTAACGCCCGCCGGTGGTAATGGCGGCGCAGTGGGGCGTTTGGGTAACGAAACAGACACCTACGCCGAAGCTATCCTGAACTACCGGATGCAGTTTGATAACGGTGCAAAAGCGCGCTACACCACGATGATTGCGGACGGTGTCAATACCAGTAATGATTGGACGGGAGCCGAATCTCAGCTCAACGTCCGTCAGGTCTACGCAGAGTTCAGCGACTTGCCGAGCTTTACCGGCGCGTTTGAGAATGCCTCCATCTGGGCCGGTAAGCGCTTTGACCGCAATAACTTCGACATCCACTGGCTCGATAGCGATGTAGTCTTCCTGGCCGGTACCGGTGGCGGTGTTTACGACGTCCAACTGGCAGAGAACTGGAAAACCAACTTCTCGCTTTATGGCCGCACCTTCAGCGACTATCCGGTCGTCAACCGCGAAAACCCTGGTTTAGACGGTGAAAGTAGCGATACTGATAACTTGATCCTTACCTCCAACAACTACTTCGGTAACTGGCAGGTGATGGTCAACGGCATGTCTGCCGCGGATAACGACGAGCGCGATATTGGCGTTGGCCAAACCGCTGCAGATACCGGCTGGCACACCATGGTGGCCTACCACGGCGACAGCTTCTTCGGCATGGGTGAAGGTAACTTCAAAGCGGCGGTTCTGCATGGCCAAGGCTTGGGTGCCGAAGTGAAGGGGCTCGGTAGCAACGGTGATCTAACCGACGATGCCTCCACGACGCGTCTGGCCGTTTACGGTACAACGTATGTTGCTCCGAAGTGGCGCGTTGCTCCCGCCATTCTGGCGGAAACCAGCGATGACCGTTTTGCTAGCGGTGACAGCTACGACTGGGCGACCCTGAACGTTCGTCTGGCGAACGAGATTAACCAGAACTTTGAAATGCAGTACGAAGCCAGCTACCAGTGGATGGATTTCGAACCACAGGGTTACAGCGGCCGCAATGCGGTGGATGGCGACTACATGAAGTTCACCATTGCACCGACCTTCAAGCCGGAAGTGGGTGGTTTCTGGAAACGTCCTGAAATCCGTCTGTTCACTACCTACAGCGATTGGGATGAGAACCTCAACAGCTACGGTTCAAGCTTAGGCAGCGATGGCTTTACGGGTGGTGAGTTCACCTTCGGCGTACAAACCGAGGTATGGTTCTAAGAGCGAACCGCTCACTAGCAAGGCTGTTATTGATACGTTTGTTTCACCAATGCTGATTGCCCGCGATTCGTCGCGGGCTTTTTATTAGCCTAGGTTTACTAGGCTAGGTTTTGGGTAGTGAAAGGAGAGGGCCATGCCGCTGCTTCAAGAAAAGCTAAAAGCACCGCCGCTGCCACTGAGCGTCGTGGCAAGGCCGCGCCTGAACGATTTCTTCGCGTTGAACGAGCGGATACGCTTGCTGGTCGTGCAAGCGCCTTCGGGCTATGGCAAAACCACGCTGCTGGCTGAACGCCTACCCGTCCTGGAACAAGAGGCGGCCTGGCTGCGCTTGGATCAGCGCGATAACCAGCCCGAGCGCTTTTTGAGCTACTGGCAAGCGGCCATCCAGTCGCTGCTAGGCGACCATACGCCGCTGTCGCCTTTGGCCGAAGGGGCGGAGTGCGCTGAGCAAAAGTGCGTTGAGCAATTAGAGCGCTGGCTGGCCGAGCTGCCTGAACAGCGCGCAGCCTGCCGATTGGTGGTGGATGAGTTTGAACACCTTACCCACCCCGATATTTTAGCCGGGCTGGCCCACTGGCTACGCCACCAGCCACCCTGGCTGACCTTAACCATGGCCAGCCGCTCCCGCCCTGCGTTGGGCCTTGCCAGCCTGCGGTTACGCGGCGAGCTTGAAGAGATCGACCTTAGCGCCCTGGCCTTTGATAGCGAAGAGGCGCAAACCCTCTGCGCGGAGCAGCTCAGCTTTCCCCCTACGCGGGTAAGCCTTGAGCGGGCGCTACGCAGAAGCGGCGGCTGGGTGATGGCGCTGAATTGGCTGGTGGAGCGCACCACTACACGCGCCGGGTTCGATGCGCTGGTCGAGCGGTTAAACGGCGGGCATCCTGATTTTGTGGCGTGGTTTGATGAGCTGCTGGCCGAGGCACTGCCCGCTGAGGAGCGTGAGCTTCTACTGCAACTCGGTGTGCTGGAGCGCTTTTCCCCTGAATTGATGGCGCGCCTGCTGGAGGGCGAGCGGCTCACCCAGCGGCTAGATGCCTTCGAGCAGGCGGGGCTGTTTATCGAGCGGCCCGACCCTCATGCCCAGTGGTACCGATTTCAACGGCTGTTTGGTGAGTACCTGCGCCACCGCCGCCACGAGCTTAGCTTGGCCACCCAGCGCACGCTGCACCAGCGGGCCAGCCAAGCCTGGTTGGCACTCAACGACCCAATAATGGCGCTGCGCCAAGCCATTCTGGCGGAAGCGCCCGACGATGTGGCCAGCCTGCTGGTTTCCCAGGGGCCTGCGCTGCTTGCCAGCGGGGCCTACGCGCTGCTGGCTCAAGGCCTCGGGCTACTAGGAGAGCCGCAAATCTCGACACGCCCGGAGCTGGCGCTGCTTTATGGCTGGGTATCCCACGCCCAGTTTCAGTTTGATATCACCGCACGGGTGATTAGCTGGATCGAAGCGCAGCTGGAGGTGCCCGATTGGCAAGTGTTGAGCGCGGAGTTTGCCACCCTGCGTGCCCAGCTGGCGATCAATCAAGGCAACGCCGAGCGTGCCGCTCCGCTCGCCGAACAGGCGCTGGCCGTGCCCGCCCGCTATTTAGCCTCCACACCGCTGACCGCGACAGCCATTTTGAGCGAGGCGCGCTTTGTGCTGGGCTATCTGGATGAGTCGCTGCAGCGGGTGCGCGAGGTGGAGCGCTCGGCACGTCAGCGTGAGGATCATCAGCTGCTGCTGTGGTCGTTCTGCCATCAGTCGGAGACGCTGGTGGCCCAGGGGCGCTTGCAGGCCGCTTACGATATTCAAGAACGCGCCTTTGCCCACCTGGAGCGGGCAGAGCTTGAGCACCTGCCCGTGGCGGAATTTCTCTACCGGATTCGCAGTCAGGTGCTCTGGGAGTGGCACCGCCTGGATGAAGCCGAACAGGCCGCGCTGAAAGGCATTGCCGTGCTGGATAACCAGGGCGAGCGCTGGACGCTGCAGTGCCATATTCAACTGGCCAAAATTGCCCAGAGCCGTGGCGATCAGGCTCAGTGCGCCGACCATATCCGGCGGCTGCGTAAAATCCTGGCCGAAGGCGATTACCATATCGACTGGGTCGCTAACGCCCACGCCACGCTGCTGGCCTGGTGGCACTCCACGCAAGATCTCGACGCGGTGGAGCGCTGGCGCCAAGAAGCGCCCGCGCCCATCACTGAAGGAGCCACCAACCACTTTGCCCAATGCAACGTACGCAATCACGCTCGGGCACTTACGCTGCTGGGCCGCTTTGATGAGGCCCGAGCGCTGTTAGAGGCGCTAGAGGCGCACACCCAAAGGTTAGGGCTAGTCACCGATGCCAACCGCAATCAGCTCTGCCTCGCGGCCGCGGCGTGGTATGCAGGCAGCGAGGAGCAAGCCCGCCACCACATGCATCAAGCGCTCAGCTTGGCTTCCCGCACCGCGCTGGTAGGCAGCTTTCTGCGCTTGGGTAAACCGCTTGGGGAGCTGCTCAACGGCTTACTCGTCAGCGGCACGCTAGCGGCTTTAGAGCAGGCGAGGGCAGAGCGGCTGCTGGCGCTGGCGGGCCAACAGAAGGATTTCGGCTGCGCCCGACGCTTAATGCTAGATGAAGCGGTCATCGCGGATATTGTCGCGAGGCCCGACGTGCCAGAGCTGATCCGCACCTCGCCGCTGACCCGCCGCGAATGGCAAATTCTGGGGCTGATTCACGCCGGGCTCTCCAACGAACAGATTGCCGAGCAGCTCTCGGTAGCACCGACCACCATCAAAACCCATATCCGCAGCCTCTACCAAAAGCAGAATATCCGCCGCCGGGACGAGGCCATTGCCCTGGCAGGGCAGCTCTTGGCGCATATCCAGGGGGAGTAAGGCGCCGCGTTACCACTCCTCCCCGCACCTACGCCTGGCACTCCCCCGGGGGGAGGATTTTATCCCTTGGCGTAGCCTGCATCATGCCGACTATGGGTAATTACTCGGTTGTTAATAAAACCGTCGGCAATAACAAGGATAAGGACTCACCATGATGCAGACACCTTCTACTTCTCACTACGTTGGCAGCCAGGGGGCCGACTGGTGGCGCGGCGCGGTGATTTACCAAATCTACCCGCGCAGCTTTATGGACAGTCACGGCGACGGCATTGGCGATTTGAAAGGGGTGATCGATAAGCTCGACTACATCGCCTCCCTAAACGTCGATGCGATTTGGCTCTCGCCATTTTTCACCTCGCCAATGAAAGATTTTGGCTACGACATCAGCAACTACCGCGATGTAGATCCGATGTTCGGTACGCTGGAAGACTTCGACCGCCTAGTCGAAGCGGCCCATGCGCGGGGGCTGAAGGTGACGATTGATCAGGTGATGTCTCACTCCTCAGACCAGCACGCCTGGTTTGAAGAGAGCCGTCAAAGCCGCGACAACCCCAAAGCCGACTGGTACGTGTGGGCCGACCCCAAGCCCGACGGCGCGCCGCCCACCAACTGGCAGTCAGTATTTGGCGGCAGCGCCTGGCAGTGGGATACCCGCCGCTGCCAGTACTACCTGCACAACTTCCTGGCCAGCCAGCCGGACCTTAACTTCCGCACCCCTGCGGTAGTCGACGCCATGCTGGAAGAGGTGCGCTTCTGGTTGGAGCGCGGCGTAGATGGCTTCCGGCTGGATGCGGTGAATTTCTGCACCCACGGCGAGTTAAAAGACAACCCGCCGCGCCAGGAAATTATCGAGAGCTTCCTGGGCGTTCGCCCCGACAACCCCTACGGCTATCAGCTTCACCAATACGATAAAACCCAGCCGGAAAACCTGCTGTTTCTGGAGCGGCTGCGGGCGCTGCTGGATGAGTACCCCGGCACCACCAGCGTGGGCGAAGTGGGCGACGACGACGCCCTGGGCGTGATGGCGGAGTACTCCCAGGGCGGCAAGCGCCTGCACATGTGCTACTCGTTTAACTTGCTGACCGATAAAGCCGACCCCGGCTATTTGCACGAAACGCTTACTGAAATGGAAGCGCGCATTGGCGATGGCTGGCCCTGCTGGGCGCTGGGAAACCATGACGTAACGCGACTGGCAACCCGCTGGCAGGCGGAAGGGCAGCTCGAGAAGCTGCGCCTCTATTTGGTGTTCCTGTTCAGCCAGCGGGGCAGCGTATGCCTCTATCAGGGCGAAGAGCTGGGCCTGCCCGAAGCGCAGCTGACCTTCGAGCAGCTCGTCGACCCGGCAGGCATTACTTTTTGGCCTGCTTACAAAGGCCGTGATGGCTGCCGCACGCCGCACCCCTGGCAAGCAGATGCCCGCCATGCGGGCTTTAGCAGTGCCACCCCTTGGCTGCCGGTACCCGATTCCCACGCAAGTTTGGCGGTGGATCAACAAGAGCAGGATGCCGATTCGTTGCTTAACGCTTACCGTGCTTTTCTAGCGTTTCGCCGCACCCAGCCTGCGCTGGTTAAAGGCGACGTGCGCTACCATCCGGTACGCGACGAGGTGCTCTGTTTTGAGCGCACCTATCAGCAAACGCGCTTGTTGGTAGCACTCAACTTTAGCGATCAAACCGTGACCCGCCCGGCTCCCGAGGGTGCTGAAGCATTGGAGGATGCGCCTAAGTGGCTAAACGGCGAGTGGCAGGCAGGTACGCTGACGCTGCCGCCGTTTGGGGGGGCGATTGCCCGCTGCCCGCAAACACAGGAGGATGCGCCATGGGACGTTTAACCCTCAGCGGCATCGGTAAATCCTTCGATGGTGTCGAAATCTCACGGGATATCGACCTCACCATCGAAGACGGCGAGTTCGTCGTTTTCGTGGGCCCCTCCGGCTGCGGTAAATCCACGCTGCTACGCATGATTGCAGGCTTGGAAGACATTACCGCAGGAGATATGCAGCTCGATGGTCAGCGGATCAACGAGATTCCGCCCCAGGAGCGGGACATCGGCATGGTGTTCCAATCCTATGCCCTCTACCCACACATGAGCGTGGCCGAGAACATGGCGTTTGGCTTGAAGCTGGCACGTACCGACAAAGCGGAAATTCGCCGCCGCGTGGAGCACGCCGCCGAGATGCTGCACCTCACCGAGCTTTTGGAGCGCAAGCCCAAAGACCTCTCCGGCGGCCAGCGCCAGCGGGTCGCTATTGGCCGCACCCTGGTGAAAGAGCCTGCAGTGTTCCTGTTCGACGAGCCGCTCTCCAATCTGGATGCCGCGCTGCGCGTGGATATGAGGGTACAGATCGCCGCGCTGCACAAGCGCTTAAACGCCACCATGATCTACGTCACCCACGATCAGGTGGAGGCGATGACCCTGGCGGATCGTATCGTGCTGCTCTCGAAAGGGCGTATTGCCCAGGTAGGCGCGCCGCTGTCGCTGTATCACTTTCCCAATACCCTTGAGGTGGCGGAGTTTATCGGTTCGCCGCGGATCAATACGCTGCCGGTGACGGTGGTCGACCCCGGCGAGCGCCAAACCGTGGTGCGCCTGCACAGCGGTGAAACGCTGGCGGTGGCGGTGAACGGTCAGCAGCTTCAGGCCGGTGAACACGCCACGCTAGGGC
>NZ_JAMZBE010000121.1:0-10925 GCF_024158645.1 Halomonas sp. 707B3 | reverse complement strand
GGGCAGAGCGGCAATTTCCAGCTTAACGTTATGCTGCCGCTGGTGGCGTCTAATCTGCTCACGTCAATTACTCTGATGAGTAATACCGCCAAGCTGTTGGCTGAGCGTGCTATCGCAACTTTCAAAGTGCGTGAAGATAACCTGCAGGTGCCGCTGGCGCGTAACCCGATTTTGGTGACCGCGCTGAACAGTGTGATTGGCTACAACGCGGCCGCCGCGATTGCTAAAAAGGCATATCAAGCAGGACGGCCGATTATCGATGTCGCGGAAGAGGAGACTGACCTGGACCGCGCCACCCTAGAGCGCCTGCTTGATCCCACCGTATTAACGCAAGGCGGTGTGCCCGAGTAACCTATTCCATCCTACGCCTAGCGATTGGGTAAAACGGTTAAGTTTGCTGCGTCTCCGTTTTGCCCTTTTCAATGGTTTCGCTGGCTTCCTGGCGCTCTTCTTGACTGGCTTTTGGTGTTTCATGCTCGTTCTGGCGAGTAGGGCGATAGCAGAGTGTGGCCAGAATAGGGAAATGGTCAGACCCAAAGGCATCCAAGCGCTGCATGCTGTCCAGCGTAAAGTGCTCACTGACAAAGACGTGATCTAACGGCCAGCGCAGGACCGGGTAGTTAGCGTGAAACGTGCTGAACATGCCCCGGCCACGACGAGGGTCAAGCATGCCGCTGATGCGGCAGAAGCGTCGGGTGGTGCGCGACCAAGCAACATCGTTTAGATCGCCTGCGACCAGAGTGGCAGAAGGGTGGCGATGAATTTCCTTACCAACTAACAGTAGTTCAGCATCGCGCCAGAGCGACTTCTCACTTTCACTGGGTGCTGGCGGACGCGGGTGAAGAGCGTATAGGCGGATTCTGTCGCCGCTTTCCAGCGTGACATAGGTATGGATAGAGGGAATGTCATCCTGAATCAGCCACTTTACCTCGGTCTCGCTGAGGGTTAGTCGCGAGTACATATGCATGCCGTAAAGATTATCGAGCGGAATTTTGACGCTATTAGGCCACTTATCCTCTAACGCTTGATCCAGTTGATCCTGCCACCACTGGTCCGACTCCAGCGTTAGCACAATATCGGGCTGGTATTGCTCAATCATACTGAGCAATTTATCCGCCTTGCGATTCGGAGTAAGCACATTGGCGATCAGCAGGGTGATTTTTTGATTGCTTGGCGCCTCATGGGTCGATTTCACTTGAACGGGCCAGAGACGCGTCCAAGGGATGATGTAACGCAGCTGTATCAGCAGGGTAAGCAGCGATAAGCCTGTCGATGCCATTCGCCATTTACCTGGCTCCAGCAGCATCCAGCTTGCTAGCGCACATACCCCAGCGAGTAAGGCAATCTGCAGGCGGGGAAACTCAAAACTGCGTATCCACCACCAGCGCAATTTTATGCGAGCAATTAACGTGGAAAGTAGCAGTAAAACGGCGATGCATCCTAGCAAAGGCCCTAGCAAAACTTACCTCCTTATTTCACGGGCGATCAGTATTAATCTATGTCCAGCTTAGTCCTTAGGTTTGATAAGTGTCGACATTATTCATAGAAACAGCGATAAGGTACTCGTTGGTAAGGGTGTGAAGAATAAAAACTACTTGCAATTCAGCTATGAAGCCGTAGAATACGCATCCGTTGCACAGCAGGACCATAGCTCAGTTGGTTAGAGCGCCACGTTGACATCGTGGAGGTCGGCGGTTCAAATCCGCCTGGTCCTACCATGTTTTATGAGTGCAAATATTTTCTAGGACCATAGCTCAGTTGGTTAGAGCGCCACGTTGACATCGTGGAGGTCGGCGGTTCAAATCCGCCTGGTCCTACCAAATTTCAAAAGCCTCGCTCAATGAGCGGGGCTTTTTTGTGCGTGCGCGCCTGGCTTGCCCGGCCTTGAATCAAAGAAAGTGGGGCAGGTCTGTCTGGCGCATGAATGTGGCGACCAGTGACTCGATGCCAACTTGGTCTTCTTGACTAAAGCGCGCATGTTGCGGGCTGTCGATATCCAGAACACCCCAGACAAAGCCATCTGTCACGATAGGTACCACCAGTTCAGAGTTCGAGTTTGCATCACAGGCGATATGATCAGCAACGGCGTGCACATCGTCGACTCTTTGGGTGGCTTGCTCGCGTGCTGCTGCGCCACATACCCCTTTGCTAAACGGGATGGGGTGGCAGGCAGGCTTGCCCTGGAAAGGGCCCAGGCAGAGCACCTGCGCTTCGCGCTGAAGATAAAAACCGACCCAGTTCAGCTCGCTGAGCTCCTGCTGAATAAACGCGCAGGTTTGGGCGCTGTTGGTCAGCCAGTCGCGGGTATCCAGCAAAGCCTCTAACTGGCGGTTTAACAGCGTGTAATCGGTTGTCGACATACCGTCTCCTTTGGTGAAAACGCATCAGGCCAGCCTCTCGGCTGGCCTGATAATGCTTAAGTACTACTTAAGATAGTACTTGAAATAGTACTGAAAATAGCACTTAAGATCGTGCTTAAACGAGCGGCCGGAAAATTACTCTTCGGTCCAGCCCGGTACCGCTGCACCTTTGAACAGCTCTTCGGCTTTTTCAATGACTTCGTCACGCTGGTAGGCGTCTACCAGTTGGCGAATCTCTTCACGCTCTTCATCGCCACCACGCACGGCAATCAGGTTCACATAAGGAGACTCTGGGCCTTCTTTGATCAGCGCGTCGTCAAGGCTTAAGCCAGCCGGCTGGGCAAAAGTGTTGTTGATGAAAGCCATGTCCACGTCGGGAAGGACGCGGGGAAGCTGGGCGGCTTCGATTTCGCGGAAGCGGAAGTCACGCGGGTTTTCGGCGATATCAATCGGCGTCGCTTCCAGGAAGGTCGGATCGTTTAGGGTGATCAGGCCTTCATTGTGCATCAGAATCAGCGCACGACCTTCGTTAGAAGGGTCGTTGGGCAGCGCGATTTGCGCGCCGTCCGGCAGCTCATCAATGCTGTCGTACTTTTCAGAGTAAGCGCCGATGGGATACACGAAGGTGTAACCGGCAATGGCAAAGTCGTAGCCGCGGTCATTCACCATCGCCTGCATGTAGGGCTCGTGCTGGTAGGCGTTGGCATCCAGGCTGCCATCGGCCAGTGCGGCATTCGGCGTTACGTAGTCAGTGAACTCGATGATTTCGACGTTCAGGTCGTACTCTTCTTTGGCAATGCGAGCGGCGACTTCCATCACTTCGGTTTCAGGACCAGCTACGGTGCCCATTTTAATGGTACGGGTTTCCGCATTGGCAACGTTGATGGCAAGTGCAAGCGCGGTCAGGCTGCCGATAATGACTTTTTGCATGGCGTTACTCCAGTGTCGTTATGCATCGTGGTGCAATGATGAGGGAATAAGAAACGCAAGTCTAATGCGTTTTTGTTATATTTGGCTATGTTGATGAAAGGCGCTGGCTATGACTATTTACGGTCGCTTTTGCGCACTAAATAGTCGCCTAGGCTTTGGAACCCTTGTACCAGCACCACTAGAATCACCACAGTGATTAGCATGATGGTTGGGTTGAAGCGGTTGTAGCCATAGCGAATGCCAAGGTCGCCAAGGCCGCCGCCGCCTACTGCGCCTGCCATGGCTGAGTAGCTCACCAGAGTGACGAGCGTAATGGTGAGGCCAGTAATAATGCCGCCGCGAGCTTCGGGAATCAGCACCTTGGTAATAATTTGCCAAGGCGTCGCACCCATGGATTGTGCCGATTCAATTAACCCTGGAGAAATCTCGTTGAGCGCGCCTTCAATGAGGCGAGCCACAAACGGAATTGCCGCAATGGTCAGCGGTACGGAGGCGGCGTTGATGCCGATAGACGTACCTACCAGCATGCGGGTGAAGGGGATGATGGCCACCATCAAAATGATGAAGGGAATTGAGCGGCCAATATTGGTAATGATACCCAACACTTGGTTAAGCACCGGCATCGCCAGAATTTGCCGCGGGCGGGTGACATAAAGCATTACGCCCAGCGGCAGGCCAAGCAGTGTAGCGATGACGCCGGACACTGCCACCATATAAAGGGTATCCAGCGTGGCCTGTAAAATAAGATCAAACATTGCGCTGGACATGGCCGAGTACCTCCACCTGTAGTTGATGCGCTTCTAAATAGGACATGGCTTGCTGGGTTTGCTCATGGCTGCCCAGTAATTCGGCAATCATTAGGCCAAGCGTGCGGTCCTGAATGGACTCGACTTTGGCCTGCAAAATGCTGACATCGACGCTGCACTCACGCGCCAAGCGAGAAATGAGCGGCGTGGAGACAGCATCGCCTGAGAAAGTCAGCCGTACCACCGGATGTGTATGTTCGCTGGGGCTCTCTTCCAGGCGTTCCAAAAGCTCTTTGGGAGGACTGAGCTGTAGAAAGTCGTTCAAAAAGTCGCGGCCAAGCTGGGTGGCTGGCGCAGTAAAGAAGTCGCCGACTTCCGCGTCTTCTACCAGCTTGCCGTCAGAGATCAGACTTACCCGATGGCAAATCGATTTCACCACTTCCATTTCGTGGGTAATCAGCAGAATGGTAATCCCCAACTGATGGTTGATATCCCTGAGGAGTTCAAGGATTGAACTGGTCGTTTGCGGGTCGAGGGCTGAAGTCGCTTCGTCGCATAGCAGCACGTTGGGCTTGCTGGCCAGGGCGCGGGCAATGGCCACGCGCTGTTTTTGGCCGCCGGAAAGCTGGGCAGGGTACTGCTTCGCTTTATCGGCTAAGCCCACCATCTCCAATAGCGGCAGAACACGATTTTTGATAGCGCTGCGCTTTTCGCCCATCAGCTCCAGGGGAAGGGCGACATTATCAAACACGGTCCGCGTGGTGAGCAGGTTAAAGTGCTGAAAAATCATACCAATACGATGGCGAGCATGGTTGAGCTCACGACGGCGCAGACCGGTCATTTCTTGACCATCCACCAAAACGCTACCGCTAGTGGGGCGTTCTAGCAGATTGACGCAGCGAATGAGCGTCGATTTGCCCGCACCGGACAGACCAATCACGCCGTGTATAGTGCCTTTGGGAATCGTTAAATTAACATTCTGAAGAGCATGGACGGCGCTGTCGCCGCTGCCATAGGTTTTACTAACGTTGCTAAGTTCAATCATAGCGTCTGCCTTAATGGTAGGCCGAAGACGGAGTGCGAGGGAGCAAGCGTAGGGCGGGGAACAAAAAAAGGCCACCCTTGCGGGTGGCCATCAACGCTGGACACACCCTTTTAGCTGCACTTCACCCCGCCAAAGGCCAGGTGGACGCCCGCAATCTGGGTACAAATCGGCGTCATTACATTTGCGGCGAAAGTCTAAAGAGTGGCGAATGGGTTGTCAATTAAATCCGTTCTATTTCATGTTTTTGAGTTCATATACAGGTTTATTTTCTTTTTTATTGGTAATGTTTGGTTTTTGTTGCTGTTTTGGGGTGATTGAACTGCTTGCTAACAGCAAAAAAGCCATGATCAATAGGCGTCTGCTAACCACTCGCTGCACAAGGTTGGGTCATTAGTAGTAAGCTTGCGCGAGTTTTTATGGTCTACGCCATCCTACTAACCTGAGATTGAAAGGAAGGGCCAATGTTTACTGGCATTGTTCAAGGTATCGCAGAGGTCGTTGAGGTGCATGAACTAGAGGAGTTCCGCACCCATGTGGTTGCTCTGCCAGAGAGTATGCGTAGCGGGTTAGAGATTGGTGCATCAGTGGCACATAACGGCGTTTGCCTGACGGTAACGGCGATAGATGGTGAGCGCGTTAGCTTTGACCTGATGCGCGAAACGCTGAGATTGACCAATCTTGGTGCAATTACGCCAGGCCAATGCGTCAATATAGAGCGCGCAGCTCGTTTTGGGGATGAAATTGGCGGGCACTCCATGTCAGGCCACATTATTTGTATGGCGAAGGTAGTGGCTATTGAAGAAGCTCCTAATAACCGTCGGCTCTGGTTTGCGTTGTCTGATAAAGCGGCCAAGTTTGTGTTTGAAAAAGGCTATATTGGCGTCGACGGTATCAGCCTCACCGTTGGCGATGTACGCCCATCTGCCGATGGGGTAGGGGTGGAGTTCAGTGTTAATCTCATCCCTGAAACATTGTCACGCACGATGTTAGGTAGCCGTTTGATGAATGACTGGGTCAATATTGAAATTGACCCGCAGACTCAAGTGATTGTTGAGACAGTGGAGCGGGTTCTGGCGAGCCGCCAATAGTGGAAAATCTTGGCTCTTTGTTGACCAATCGGTTAGCTCATGGCCTGAAGTTTGCTAAATAAATTAGGTATGAGGCTTCTCCTCAACTTAGCCAGCCGCACTTGAGGTGCTCGCATCGCGTGGTGCCTTTCGGTAGTATGTGCGGCTTTTCTCGCATCAAGGGACGCATTCAGCGTAAGCGCGAAGGATAAAAACTAAATGAAATCACTGGACAACTACTTCAAGCTCACAGAGCAGAAGACCAATGTAAAAACGGAAGTGATCGCCGGGATTACAACGTTTCTTACCATGGCGTATATCATCTTCGTTAACCCAAGCATTCTCTCGGAAGCGGGAATGGATTACGGCGCTGTGTTCGTAGCCACCTGTTTGGCCGCGGCGATTGGCTGTTTCGTGATGGGCCTATGGGCCAATTATCCGATCGCTCAAGCGCCGGGTATGGGGTTGAATGCCTTCTTTACCTACGGCGTGGTGCTCGGTATGGGCTACACCTGGGAAGCGGCGTTAGGGGCCGTCTTCTTCTCTGGTTTGACCTTTTTCCTGCTGAGTATTTTTAAAATTCGCGAATGGATCATTAATTCTATTCCGCTCTCTTTACGTTTGGGCATCGCGGCGGGTATCGGCCTTTTCCTGGCAATGATTGCACTGAAGAATGCCGGTATTGTCGTGGCAAACCCGGCAACCTTTGTTGCCCTTGGTGACCTATCAGAGCCTGCGCCGCTTTACGCGCTGCTGGGCTTCTTCGTGATTACCGCATTGGCTTACCTGCGTGTTACTGGCGCCGTTATGATCGGCATTATTGGTGTCACTGTGCTGGCCATGGTGCTGGGTCACAATCAGTATGGTGGCATTATGTCGATGCCTCCTTCGATTGCACCGACGTTCATGGCGATGGATCTGGTGGGCGCGCTAGATGTAGCCATGCTCAGCGTTATCTTCGCTTTTTTGTTTGTCGATCTGTTTGATACGTCCGGTACGCTGGTAGGTGTTGCTCACCGTGGCCAACTATTGGATGAAGACGGCAAGCTGCCGCGTATTGGTCGTGCCATGATGGCAGATAGTACCGCTTCGATGGCTGGCGCCGCGCTGGGTACCTCCACCACGACCAGCTATATCGAATCAACCGCAGGTATTGTATCTGGTGGGCGTACTGGCTTAACGGCCGTAGTGGTGGGCGTACTGTTCTTGATCAGCCTATTTTTCGCGCCGCTGGCAGGTTCTATTCCGGCTTATGCAACGGCGGGTGCGCTACTGTATGTAGCGGTACTGATGGCGGGTAGTCTTGCACATGCGAATTGGGAAGATCCCACCGATGCTGCCCCGGTACTCATTGCTGCTCTGGCCATGCCGCTGACCTTCTCTATTGCCGAAGGCATCGCGCTGGGCTTTATCAGCTATGTAGCGATTAAGACGCTGTCGGGCCGTTTTGAAGATCTGAACCCGGCAGTGGTTGTACTGGCGCTGCTATTTGCGGCGAAATTTTTATTCCTGGGTTAATTACCCGACCTTTGACTAATCAATGAGAGACGCGATGAGCATCTACGGCGATTACATTAAGTCCGTTATTCGCACGGTTCCTGACTGGCCAGAGCAGGGGGTGAACTTTCGTGACATTACCCCACTGCTGCAGAACAGCGCTGCCTTTCGTAAGCTGATTGATAGCTTCGTGCACCGCTACCAGGAAATGAACTTGGATGCCATCGCGGCCATTGACGCCCGTGGCTTTATTATCGGTGCGCCGCTGGCGTATGAGTTGGGCTGCAGCTTTGTGCCGGTGCGCAAAAAAGGCAAGCTTCCGTTTAAAACCATCAGCGAAACCTACACGCTGGAGTATGGCCATTCAGAAGTAGAGCTGCATGCTGATGCGTTCCAGGAAGGCGACCGGATCCTGTTAATGGACGACTTGATTGCCACTGGTGGCACGATGCTCGCAGCCGCGAATTTGATTCAGCGCTGCGGTGGGCAGGTGGTGGAAACAGCCACTATCATTGATCTACCTGAGCTGGGTGGTTCTCAGAAAATTCGCGATGCGGGCTATAGCGTATTCGCGGTCTGTTCCTTTAACGAAGACGAGTAACTCCCCATGAGCAGCGAACGCTACCATCAACATTTCACCGTCTCTTGGGACCAAATTCACCGCGACGTGCGCCAACTTTGCCATCTTTTAATCGAACGTGATTTTAAGGGCATTGTGGCGATTACTCGCGGCGGCTTGATTCCGGCTGCGCTGATTGCTCGCGAACTGAATATCCGTTTGATTGATACCGTGTGCATCAAAAGTTACGACTATATGGATCAAGGTGGTCTGGATATTATGAAAGGGGTGGATCACGACGGTGACGGCTGGCTGCTGGTTGATGACCTCGTCGATACGGGAAAAACTGCACGCGCCGTACGCGAAATGCTCCCAAAAGCGCACTTTGTCACGATTTACGCTAAGCCAGAGGGTCGCCCTTTGGTGGATCAATACCTGACCGAAGTGGCTCAGCAGTGCTGGATTCAGTTCCCTTGGGATATGGGCATTGCCTACGTAGAGCCTCTCGCTGACCAAATGAAGAAGTAATATGGCTAACCCGCTACCTGAAGACTGGAGCCAGTGGCTGGGGCAGGATTTTCAGGCTGACTATATGTCCGCCCTGAAAGCATTTTTGGCCGCAGAGAAAGCGGCTAAGAAAGTGATCTACCCTCACTCCTCAAACTGGTTTCGCGCCTTTGAATTAACGCCGCTCTCCTCGGTGAAAGTGGTAATTCTAGGGCAGGATCCTTACCACGGGCCTAATCAGGCCCATGGGCTCTGTTTTTCGGTACAGCCGGGCGTGCAAGTGCCGCCGTCGCTGGTCAATATCTACAAAGAGTTGGCAAGCGATGTCGGTTTTACCCCAGTGCGTCATGGCTTTTTAGAGTCGTGGGCGAAGCAGGGGGTGCTGCTGCTGAATACAGCGCTTACCGTTGAACAGGGCAACGCCGCGTCGCATCGGGGAAAAGGTTGGGAGCATTTTACCGACCGGGCTATTGAAACCGTTAGCCAACACGCCGGACCCTGCGTCTTTCTGCTGTGGGGCAGTCATGCTCGCCAGAAAAAAGCGCTCATCGATACCTCTCGCCATTTGGTGCTTGAGTCACCACACCCGTCGCCCCTGTCGGCGCACCGTGGTTTCTTTGGTAATCACCACTTTTCGCGGGCGAATCAATTCTTGCAGGAGCAAGGGCGGACGCCAATTGAGTGGCAATTGCCCGAAACCCCTTAACCTGATGGTCAGTTGCGGGTAGAATGGCGCGCAATTTTGTAAGCATGTCGATGCGACCTAGGTCGCCATCCTGAATCCCCTGCAGTGAGGAAGTCCCATGAGTGTCTACGCCATTAACCATCCGCTTGTTCAACATAAGCTGGGATTGATGCGCGAAGCTGATTTGAGCACTAAGAGCTTTCGTGAACTGGCAGGTGAAGTGGCTAAGCTTTTGACCTATGAAGCAACCAAAGGTCTGGAGCTGGAAGACCATGAGATTCAAGGTTGGAACGGCGAGCCCATTGCGACCCGTCGTTTGAAAGGTAAGAAAGTCACTATCGTGCCGATCCTGCGTGCCGGGCTAGGCATGTTGGAGGGCGTAACGGATTTAATCCCTAGCGCACGGGTAAGCGTTGTTGGTCTTTACCGGGATGAAGAGACGCTTCAACCGGTACCTTACTTCGCTAAATTCGCCAACGACATCGAAGAGCGCATGGCGATTGTGATTGATCCGATGCTGGCGACTGGTGGTTCGATGGTGGCCACGTTGGATATGCTGCGTGAGCGTGGCTGTGAACATATGAAAGTGATTGTCTTAGTTGCTGCCCCTGAAGGGATTAAACGGGTGCAAGATGCTTATCCTGATGTAGAGATTTACACGGCGTCGGTAGATGACCGACTCGATGAGAATGGCTACATCGTCCCCGGCTTGGGAGATGCCGGCGATAAGATTTTCGGAACGCGTTAAGCGCTCCGCCTCAAAAGGCCCCTTACGCTTCGCGTTGGGGGCATTTTTTTGCCTCCGTTACTAATAACCGACCCCCAGGAGTGGTGTGATGACAAACAGTGCTGGTCAAGAGTCGTGGCCTAAAATGCTGCTTACCGGCGCGCAAATGCTGTTCGTGGCCTTTGGTGCGCTTGTGTTGGTTCCGCTATTAACCGGGCTAGACCCCAGCGTGGCGCTCTTTACCGCCGGGATTGGCACGTTGGTGTTTCATAGCGTGACCAAACAAACGGTGCCGGTGTTTCTAGCTTCTTCCTTTGCATTTATTGCTCCTATTCAAGGCTCAATCGCCAGTTTTGGCGTTTCTGCCACGCTGGGTGGCCTGATGGCCGCGGGCCTTGTCTATGTTGCCATTTCCCAGGCGGTGCGCTTGAAGGGCACCGCCTGGTTGCATCGTTTGCTGCCTGCTGTCGTGGTGGGCCCAGTGATTATGGTGATCGGTTTAGCGCTAGCGCCAGTCGCGGTCAGTATGGCAACCGGTGAAACCAGCGATAATATTAGCTATGGGCAAGCTATTTTTCTCTCCATGGCCAGTCTGTTAGTAACCTTATTGCTCGCGGTGTTTGGCCGTGGGCTGCTGCGTTTAGTGCCGATTATAGGCGGCATTGCAACGGGGTATGCGTTGGCCCTGATTATGGGGGTGGTTGATTTTACTCCGGTGCGTGAAGCGGCTTGGCTCTCTATCCCCAACTTTACCGCGCCGAGTTTTCACTGGGCGGCCATCCTGTTTATGATTCCAGTGGCC
>NZ_JAMZBE010000120.1:0-10974 GCF_024158645.1 Halomonas sp. 707B3 | reverse complement strand
GCGGCAAACTGGAACGTGCCCACGCGAATATGGCTGCTGGCCACGCGGGTCAGCACGGCCCCCGGCTCGGCCATTTGACGCACCACGCGCTCACCGGTGGCAACGGCAGCCAAGGCGCGAGTGGTGGGCACGCCCACGGCGGCCATAAATTCACTCACCAGATATTCCCGCAGCACCGGGCCAAGAGGAGAGCGGCCATCGCCACCGCGAGAGAACGGCGTGCGGCCGCTGCCTTTTAGCTGCACATCACGGCGTATTCCTTGCTGATCCACCACTTCGCCTAACAGCAGCGCGCGGCCATCGCCTAGCTGCGGCACGAAGTTGCCGAACTGGTGCCCGGCGTAGCCCAGCGCTTTAGGCTCGGCACCCGGCGGCAGCTGGTTACCGCTGAACCACTGGGCCAGCGTGGCGTCGTCGGGCCGGGTTTGCATACCTAGCTGCGCGGCCAGGGCATCGTTAAACGCGATCAGGCTGGGCTGTGCCACGGGCGTAGGCTGGCAGGCCACCCATAGGGGCTCTGGCAGCGTGGCAAACTGGTGTTCAAAGGTCAGCACGGGCAACTCCGCTTTTCAATTAAAGGCCTACAGAATACCCTAGCAGCTTACTCAAGTAATTGGCGATAGCATGCCGCAGAGAGACACGTTAACCCCTGTTAAGTTACCGATAGAGCAAGAGGCGCTCACGCCCCTGCCCCAGGCCTTCTACAACCGCGATACGTTGGAAGTCGCCCGAGACCTGCTGGGCTGCTGGCTAGTGCGCCAGCTCGATGGTGAGCTAATGGCCGCGCGCATTGTGGAAACCGAGGCCTACCGAGGCTCAGAGGATTCCGCCTGCCATGCCCACCGGCGCAGAACGCCACGCACCGAGGCGATGTTTGGCCCGCCCGGCCACGCCTACGTCTATTTGGTGTACGGCATGCACTGGCTGCTGAACGTGGTGACCCAGCCGGAAGGCAACCCCTGCGCGGTATTGATTCGAGCGGTAGAGCCGGTGATCGGCGAGCCTGCCATGCGCGCATGGCGCAGCGTTGCGGGGCGTAATCTAAGCAACGGCCCCGGCAAACTTACCCGTGCGCTACGTATCGATAACGCCCTCTACGGCCACGATATGACGCAGAACGGCGATCAAGCGAACGGGCTGTGGATTACCTCTGGCGAGCCGCCCAGCGCGATTGCCAGCGGCCCACGGGTAGGCATCGATTACGCCCAACCCGCCGACCGCGACGCCCCCTGGCGGTTATGGAGCGAGGGCAACCCGTGGGTGTCGAAAGCGCGTTAAGCGCTCTTCAAGCACGCCACCGCCTGTTCCAGTACCGGCGTTAGCGGCGCGCGCCATTGGTGAGTCAAAAACTCATCGGCGCGAGTCACACCCAGCGAGAGCGATGCCACGGGCAGGCCCATAGCGTGGGCATCGCGGCAGAAGCGGTAGCCGGAATAGACCATCAACGACGTCCCCACTGCCAGCACCGCATCAGCTTGCTGCAGCGCCGCTTGGGCCGCCAACCGACGCGCCGGGGGCACCACATCGCCGTAGTAGACCACCTGCGGTTTGAGGATGCCTCGGCAGCGGGGGCAGTCCAATACTTTAAAGGTGGAGAAATCGGTTTCCAGATCCGCATCGCCATCCGGCGCGTGGCGGGCATCCAGCGCGGCAAAGGCAGGGTTCATGCGCGCCATTTCACTGTGCATGGCGTGGCGCATCATTTGATAGCCGCACGCCATACAGGCCACCACGTCCGCCCTGCCGTGAAGATCAATCACCTTTTTTGAGCCCGCCCGCTGGTGCAAGCGATCCACGTTTTGCGTGACCAGCAACTCCACATGCCCCATGGCCTCAAGCTCTGCCAGCACCCGATGCGCCCCGCTCACCTGGGCTTCGCGCATGGCTTTAAAGCCCACCAGCGCCCGCGCCCAGTAGCGCTGGCGTACGGCGAAGGAGCTCATAAAATCACCGTGCTGCACCGGCGGCGGGCGCTTCCACTGGCCATCGGCATCGCGGTAATCGGGAATCCCGCTGTCGGTACTCACCCCCGCCCCGGTAATCACCCAGAGTTTGGGGTGGCGTTTGATGAAAGCGGCCAGCGCTTCCCCGGCCACCTGGCTGCTCTCGCGTTTTTCTGTACTTTCCACGGCCTGCGTCAATGGATCACCCTAGGCAATACTGCGACAAGTCAACGATACTGTATGACAATATAAGCACATGCAATGTGCCCTCGATAGCGGAGTAAGGAGCCTCTCATGCAGTGGGATCACGAGATTATTATTGTCGGTGGCGGCATGGTGGGCGCGGCCCTGGCGGCAAGGCTCGGCCAGGCGGGCATTTCCGTGGGGCTCGTCGAGCGCGGCAGCGCCCCGAAACCCGCCAGCGGCGACTACGACCTGCGTATTTCATCGCTCAACGCCCGGTCACTCGCGTTTGTGAAAGCCAGCGGCGCGATACTGCCCGGCGAGCGCTGCTGCCCGTTCCGGCATATTGATGTGGCGAATCAGGATGGCACCGGCCACTCCGTGTTCTCCGCCGAAGAGAGCGGCATGAACGACTTCGGTATTTTTATCGAAAACCGCGCTTTGCAGTACGCCCTGTGGCAACGCCTGGAAGAGCTGCCCAGCGTGACCTGCTACACCCAGTGTGCCCCGCTGAGCACCATGGCGGCCACCACCGCCCGCATGCTAGAGCTGGATAACGGCAAAACCCTAAGTGCCCGGCTGATTGTGGGGGCCGACGGCGCGCGCTCTACGCTGCGCGAGCTGGCGGGCATTGGCGTGACCAGCCACGACTACCACCAGCGGGCGATGATCATTAACGTCGAGACCGAGCTGCCCCAGCAGGACGTTAGCTGGCAGTGTTTTACCCCTAAAGGGCCGATTGCCATGCTGCCGCTGCCCGGCCAGCGCGCCTCGCTGGTGTGGTACGACAGCAATGAAGCCACCAAAGCCCGCGAACAGCTCTCCGACAACGCGCTCCAGCACGCCATCGAAACCACCTTCCCCCAACGCCTGGGCAAGCTCACCCGTATTGTGGCGAGGGCCAGCTTCCCCATTAAGCGCCAGCACGCCAAGCGCTACATCGGCAAACGCCTCGCGCTGATTGGCGATGCCGCCCACGTAGTGCACCCGCTGGCCGGGCAAGGGTTGAACATCGGCCTACACGACGCCGACACCCTGGCCGAGCTGATCATCAAAGGCCGCGACCCCGGCGACCACATCAGCCTGCACCGCTTCGAATGCCAGCGCCGCCTCGCCAACCAAGCGATGATCGCGGCCACCGACAGCTTCCACCACCTGTTCACCGGCGCAAAACCGCTGCGCCAACTGGGCGATCTCAGCCTGCATTTGGCCGAGCGAGTGCCGTTTGCCAAGCGTATGATGATGCAGCAGGCCAATGGGTTGAATCCGTTCAGAATGTTTTAGGGGTACTTGATGTCTTCAGAATCAGCTAATTTGGCAGCGTTGGAGCGGTTTTTCGAGAAGTTGGCACTACTGCCCAAGCCGGAACCCCCTACCCCCAATTTGTTCTCCGTTGCAGGCCCTGGTCAGCATGAAAACCGTTTATCAGACTTAATGGCCTTCTTCATGGGCGGCTACCCCGGTGCGCCCCGCTGGTTAGCCAAGGCGTTGCTACACGCACTCGTGCGTAAAGGCCACTTCGATGACGAACACCTACAGCAAGTCGACTGGGAAGCAGTTACCACTGAGCGAGAAGCAGGGAGTTGGAGCGCCGAAAGCGCATCGACGAAGCGCTTGGATCTAGTGGTGTCGGGAAACGACTTCGTCGTGGGTATCGAGCATAAAGTATGGGCTTCAGCAGAGCATAACCCGTTTGATGCCTACGACAGCTTGCTGAACAGCTATGCGGTTAAAGCTTACCGATGCGTTTTATGCCCGGATGACTCCAAGGAAAGCGTTTGGGTTCCCGCTAAAGAGGCAGGCTGGCCGACGCTATCCTACTCAGAACTATTAGCTTCGGCTTATGCGCTGTATGGGCAAGATGTAGCGCCCTCTGATCAGACGAAATGGCAAATCTTTTATCAGGAATTGCTGCAGCACATCACCTCTATTGCCCAGCCCACGGAAGAGAAGACCATGACGAAAAAGGAACTAGAGTTTTCGTTAAAGCATTTTCATGACTTATACGAAGCATCTCAGCGCCTGGAACAACTCGACCAAGAGTTGATGGCGGAAGGAAAAAGCCACATCGCTGCTGCGTTACAGATAGCGGTCACCGATATCAACACCAAGAATAAACCGGATATTTGGAATGAGCAGACGAGAGTATGGCGTTTTTTTCCAAGCGCTTGGAGTAAGGCTGGTGCCTCTCAAATATGCCTTGTTTATTACCCTTCATCGGAATCGGAAGGCGATGAAAGTATCGGTTTCGAGATTCGAGCATATCTGGAAAATCAGAAAAGCAGTGGCCCTTGGCTGCAAGAAATTGAACAGTCATTTCTGAGAGTAACGCCTATCACCAAACAACCGGACTGCACTTGGTACAGAGATGGTGGATACAAAGATGGCAATGGTCATGATACTTGGTACGAAGCCAAGGGCCGCTGGTTAGTGTTAAGTGCCTGGCCCTATGAATACACCAAGGCAGGTGCTATGAAGGCACTGGGTGATTTGGCGGCATGGGTGGATGAACACGCTTTTCAGACAGCAACGCTTCCCGCAGAGCAAGCCTAAGAGCCAGCTGACAACCATCGCTGTATTGCCTCTAATGACGCTTCGCTAGGCAGCGCATTGCAATAACCACGTGCTTCTTGCAGCCCCCATTTACCGCCTTGCGGGGCAAGCGCAATGGTTAGTACCTCAGGCGATTGCATGTGGTAAACGAATACTTGGCGGGCAGCGATTTGTGCCGCATAACTGCCTATACAGTGATGCATTTGGGTGCCTTCAGCCAGCAGGGCATCCCAACTCTCCAGCGCAACGATATCGGTATGGCTGGGTATGGGCGCTTCAGGGTAATCCCCATACTTCAGAGTCAGCACAGCAGCACGCTTCCCTCGGCTTAAGGCATTAAAACGCTCCACTAAAGCATCATGCAGTTGCTGCAACGCCTGGATATCGCTTACACGGTAGAGCTGGGTGCCGTTAGGCGCGAGGCGTTGGATGTCTTCCACCATGCGCTGTAGCCAGACGATTGTATGCAACGATGCATTCTGCTCAATCATCTCCAGCAGCTTTGGCCAAGAAGCGGGGAAGCGGTTCAGGAACCACACATGGTTAAGGTTAGGATGGGTGAGATGCCGCAGTAGCCCCAGGGCGTCGGGCTGTTGCAAGCATTTCCGCAAAGCGTCCAACTGCCAGCTTGCGATTGACGTTAATGGAATACGGCGTAACAGCCTAGCAAGAGAAGCAGAACCCGGTAAGCCAATTATTTCCAACAGCCTAGCACGCTTGTCGGACAGCCAAACTGCCAATTCAGCTTGTTCAATATTTAACCTCTGTGCCCAATCAAGCGTGAGAACCAGCAGCAACGGGGAGTCTTCGGCTAATTGTTTGGCAGAAGGTAAGCAGGCACAGGCTTGGTAGACAGCATAACGCATAAAAGGGGCGTGATCGCCCAACGCTACAAGCTCGGAAGGGGCCCCCTGCTCAAGGGTATTATTCTGAGTGCATAAAATATCCAAAGGAAGACCAGGCGACTGGAGAAAGCGGCTTTCCGCAACAACAGCGCCGTCGCTAACGCTTCTCCAAGAAAAGGGCTGGCTGCCATACCAGCCTTGAATCTCAAGCACTAGCGGATACCCAAGTTGCCCAGAAAGATCTAATGACCACCAGCCAGAACTCTCACCGCCGTGTTTAGTTTGTAGGGAAGCACTCTTATTATTTTGACGCTTGGCTCGAGCAAATAGCTGCTTCATCAGGGCGGCGCAAAGCTGCATATGACAGTGTCTCCGGCGGTAAGCATTATTACCCACTAGTTCTTCTTAAGAATTGAAATGCTAACCGTTGCTACCTACTAATGCAGCAGGCCAATGGGCTAAATCCGTTCAAAATCCTCTAACGCTGTCTATGCTGAGGGAGTGGCTGCCATCAACAGCCCTAAAAACAATCACAATAACCCCTCAAAAAAGGAAAGCGCATGCGACGCAAGCAACCATTCGCGCTAGTGACGGTCGCCTCGTTCACCAGCCTTGGCCTGCTGTTGGCCACGCCCTTATGGGCTTGGGATGGCGTGGTCGAGAAGCAGACGTTCGAGATGGAGAGTTTTACCACTCAGGGCGGCGAGACAATCCCTAACGTGACGGTAGGCTGGGAAGCCTACGGCGAGCTTAACGAAGCCCGCGATAACGCTATTTTGATTACCCACTTCTTCTCCGGCACTAGCCATGCGGCAGGCCGCTACAACGCCGATGGTGAGCCCACTGGCTATTGGGATGCCATTATTGGCCCCGGCAAGCCGCTGGATACGGATGAGTACTACATCATCTCCTCCGATACGCTGGTCAACCTAGGGGCGAATGACCCTAACGTCACTACTACCGGCCCCGCTACCATCAACCCCGATACCGGCGAGCCCTGGGGCATGGATTTCCCCGTCGTGACCATCCGTGATTTTGTCGAGGTGCAGCGTGCTCTGCTGGAGAGCCAGGGCATTGAATCGCTGCATGCGGTGATGGGCGCTTCCATGGGAGCCCTGCAAGCCATTGAGTGGGCCAGCGCTTACCCTGAACGCGTTGAGCGGTTGATTCCCGTGATTGGTGGCGGTGTGGCCGACCCATGGCTGCTCGCCACGCTCAGCGCCTGGGCAGCGCCGATTCGCCTGGATGCTAACTGGAACGAAGGCGACTACTACGACGGAGAGCCGCCCACCGAGGGGCTAAAAGAGGCGCTGAAACTGGTCACGCTCAATGCCAACCACTGGCAGTGGGCCAACGAAGCCTTCAACCGCGACTGGGCCGATGAAACCCGCGACCCCGCCCAGGATATCAACGCCCGCTACGCCATCGAGCAAACCCTGGATGACATCGCCGGCGCACGGGCGAAGCTCTCCGATGCCAACCACCTGCTCTACCTAGTGCGCGCCAATCAAGCCTTTATGGCAGGCCACGGCGACTCCTTAGAAGCAGGCCTAGCCGCCATCGAAGCCCCCACGCTGATGCTGTATAGCGAGAACGACCTGGTCTTCGCCCCCGAAGGCGTGCGCCGCACCGCCGAGCTGATTGAAGCAGACGGCACCGAGGTAACCTTGGAAACGCTGGAAGGCAACCGAGGCCACCTGGATGGCGTCGTTTCCATCGAGCAAGCCAGCGAAACGTTGCGGGAATTTTTACAGTAAGGGAGAAAGCGCTGGCTGCTTTGGGAGCCAGCGCTTGGCAATCGCGTTACGGACTAGTCTGACTAACCACGTCACAACGCCCGCTGAACCGCCTGCTCCGCGTGGATCTCAGTGGTATCGAACAGCGGCACGCTCGTATCCGCTTGCTGAATCAACAGGCCAATCTCAGTACAGCCTAAAATCACGCCCTGCGCGCCGCGCTCAGCCAGCGAAGCAACGATATTTAGGTAGTCAGCTTTGGCATCTGCTTTTACCACGCCCAAGCACAGCTCTTGGTAAATCACCGAGTGCACGCGCTCGCGCTGTGGCTCAGTGGGCACCACCACCTCGATGCCATGGCTCTGAAGGCGCTCGATATAAAACGCCTGCTCCATGGTAAACCGCGTACCTAGCAAACTCACGCAGGTAATGCCCTGCTGTTGCAGCACCTGGGCCGTGGCATCGGCGATATGAAGCAGCGGAATGGAGACCGCCGCTTCCAGCGGCTCGGCCACCTTGTGCATGGTGTTGGTACACAGCACCAGAAAATCGGCCCCTGCCGCCTCGACCGCTTTGCCCGCTGCTGCCAGTATCTCAGCGGTGGCCTGCCAGTTGCCCTGGTGCTGCAGCGTCTCTATCTCGGCAAAATCGACGCTGTACAGCACCACCTTGGCCGAATGCAGCCCGCCCAACGCCGTACGCACATGCTGGTTGATGAGGCGATAGTAGGTCTGCGTGGATTCCCAGCTCATACCGCCGATTAAGCCGATGGTTTTCATAGAGTCGCGTTCACAAGTTGGTGCTTGGAAAAGGATATGCTGAGAGTGCTACCCCACCTTCAGGCAGGGCTTCTCACACATTAGCTATTAGCGTTCTCTTCGGCCACCTGACGCAGCGCATCCACCAGCACGTCGGCGGGCTGAGCACCGGAAATCAGGTAGCGACCATCGAGAATAAATGCGGGTACGGCGTTTACTCCCGCATCCATAAAGCGCTGCTCGGCTTCACGTACTTCCTCCGTGTACTGATCGGAGCGGGCGATGGCCTCGGCGGTGTCGCCGTCCAGCCCAACCTCAATGGCCTTCTCACGCAGCACCGCTGGGTCGGCGGGGTTTTTCGCTTCGCCAAAATAGGCCTCGAACAAGGCCAACTGAAGCGCCGTCTCTTGATGTTGCGTTCCAGCCCACGCCAGCACGCGGTGGGCAGCGAAGGTATTGTTCGCCCGGCGCTCCAGCGCGCCACGGAAATTCAGCCCAAGCTCTTCAGCGGCGGCCATAATCTCGCGCTGGGACTGCTCCATGGTGGCCGCGTCTTTGCCGTACTTGCGGCACAAGTGCTCCAGAATCGGCTCGCCTTCAGGCGGCATATCGCGGTTTAGCTCAAAAGGCTGCCAGACCAACTCAACGTCGATCTCGCCATTGAGTGTCTCTAACGCTTGCTCCAAGCGCCGGTAGCCGATGGCGCACCACGGGCAGGCCACATCAGATACTAGGTCGATTCTTACCTTTTGCATTTCGCTTACCTCTTCGACATATACCAAAATTCGATCAAACTAAAAAAGCATGGTACGTGTATATAGTGAGTAACGGCAGTACTGATAAGGAGATCGCCATGGATAAAGCAGCGTTAGCACTCATCACCGTGTTGCTAATAAGCGGGTGCAGCAGCAACACCGCTTCATCTAGCGCGCCTGCTCCGGATACGGCAACCGAGCAACACCAGCCCCACCATCAGCTAGCCGACCAATGGATTGGCCGATGGACAGGCGTAGAAGGATTATTTCTGGACATCAGCAAAAACGAACCTGCAGGCCCCGGCCACTATCTACTTGAAATGCAGTATGGCCTGGATGCTGATCAACGCGGCACCTTCGAAGGCCAAGCAACCGTCGAGGGCATCCGCTTCAACCGCGAGGACGGCCAACACTTGCTCCGAGCTGGCGATGGCGAAGCCACCGGTATGAAATGGCTATTGGAAAAGGAAGACTGCCTAATAGTTAAAACAGGTGAAGGCTATTGCCGCGACTGATCTACCCGTTGGGCTATCAAGAAGTGGCACGGTGACATCGGTTATTCGTACGACAGTTCAGTCAACTGGCCCGGCTTATCCAAGCTGTATTCGCTAAAATCCCGCGCCAAGTAGAGCGCGCCTGAATAGACGCTTTGCGCCTCTTTACGGATATCCTCAATGGAGGGAGAAGTATGGGAGATAAGCGGATAACGAGGGCTGAAGTGGGTTAGCACTAGATTGGGCAGCGTGACCCGCTCGGCAAACGCCGCCACCTGCTTGCCGTAGCTATGCCCTACCTCACCGGCCTTCTCTGCCATCTCTTCGGTGTAGGTGGCTTCGTGCACCAACACCTGCGCCCCGGCGCACGCCTGCGCCAACAGCTCAGGCTGGTCGTTGTCTCCGGCAATCACCACTTTTCTAGGGGCGTGTTTGAATAGCAGATAATCCCGGCTGCGCAGCGGCTTGCCTTCAAACGCCACATCCCTACCCTGCTTCAGCTGCCCCCACAACGGCCCTCTGGGAATGCCTTGCTGATCCAGTTTGTCCACATCCAGAGCAGCATCCACATTGCGCTCGGTGAACGCATAGGCATAGCACGGCACGCGATGGGAAAGCGCAAACGTCTCCACCGCCATGTTCTCAAACTCAACGCTGGGCAGTTCGTCCGAGCAGATGAATTCCAGCGCGAAAGGCAAGCTGAGCTGCGTCACCTCACACGTCGCTTCCAACCAAGTTTGGATACCGGCAGGGGCCACAATGGTCAGCGGCGTTTTCCGTCCGCCCATTCCCGCACTCGCCAGTATGCCCGGCAGCCCATAACAGTGGTCGCCGTGCACGTGGGTAATCAAGATGGCTTTCAGTGAATGGAACGACAGTTTCGTATGCAAAACCTGATGCTGGGTGCCCTCACCGCAATCGATTAGGTACCAGCCCTTTCCCTTGCTCTCGCGTAAAGCGACGCCGGAGACATTTCTGCTTTTTGTTGGTACTCCGGCGGAGGTTCCAAGAAACAATAAGTTCATAGATTGATCATGATCTCGCTTATTCACTCGCTTTAGGACTAAGGCACCGGATTGTAAGTTATTTAAACTTAAACAGTAGTGCTTTTACAATGAACATCAGGCGTACATTAATGCAATTGAAGATTATGTGCATACTGCAAGCTTGGCGGATGCAGCTTACGATTATAACGTTTAGCACTTAACCCATAATGCCCCAAGATGCGGCTCGAAACGTCCGACAGTCTTGGTTTGTTATGTACGATGTTCATCGGGGTAATGACATTAAAAATGAGTCGACCTTTTCAAACATATAGTCATTGGGATCATCTCCCTTCTCTTTCATGTCGAGCATATTACATAGATCTTCATCTGTCAGATTAATTATTAATTTACCATGCTCTCTCATAGCGCCTTGAGAAAACTTCAATGCATTATCGCTAATCCCTTTTCTTGAAATTATAAAAGCTACTGATCGAAGGGCCCTTTTATGTAGATATTTTTCAGTAGTTAATACCTGTCCCTGGCTTATCTTGAGCTTATAATTCTTGAACTCAAACACCACGTATCTACTGTCCAACTCATTGCATATAAACATCCAAAAATCTGGGCTCTTCGACGTTGGGTGTGGAATTCGCCCCCTGAGCTGGGCCAGAATATGACCTCCACAGCGGCAGGAGGTATGACATGGACGGCACCCAGATTC
>NZ_JAMZBE010000119.1:0-11045 GCF_024158645.1 Halomonas sp. 707B3 | reverse complement strand
CCATTTTGGATAGCGGCTGTTGGTGCTTGGTGAACGGTGTAAGGTCCTGAAACTATAGCACTTTCAGCCGCTTTCTTTTATCCCCTCATGAGAAATCCGAGCTAATGTCCAACGGCCACTGGCAACGGTTGTGGTTGGCGGTCTGATCACTTCAACGCTGCTGACGCTGGTGGTGTTGCCCAGTGTGTACCAGTGGTTTGCATCTGAACGTCGTGACGTTTCAGTCTGATAGTCAGGAGACGGTTTATGTATGAAATAAAAGCGTATGTCAGAGAAGTGATGGCAGAGCATGTGGTTGATGCTCTGGCCAAAGTTAAGGGGGTGGCAAGTATTGCTGTCGTGTCTCTCGGCGAATTTGGTCATCTGGTCGGCGATGAGTCGCCTCTGGAGAAAGTGAAGATGGTCAAGCTGGAAATAGACGTAGCGACCGATGATGTCGCTGGTGAAGTTGTGGAACTCATTGTCAGAACGGGCAGAACCCAGGAAGGGCACCCGGGTGACGGCAAGGTGCTTGTATCCCGCCTGGTTCGGGCTGTTCGTATCGACGATGGTGCGACCGACGAGAGCGCACTTCAACCGGCATCAAACCAGCGCTTTTCCTAGATTGGATGGCGGCATCGTGGCCATGAGTCGCGTTGCCGCTTCTCCCCGCCCTTATTGAGGAGCACTTTCAAGTTCCCTGAGCTAATGCCTTCCAAATTCAAGTTCATTTCAACCTTTTCACTTACTATCTCCACCTCTACCTACTTTGTCATGGACGCCTCGCGCCCATGAATTGTGGCTATTTACCCCTTCGGGAGAAAGTCGATGAAGGCAAGCAAGCACTCGCCCAGGGCGTTGCTGTGTTCAGTACTATTGTCTATTCCTCTGTTCGGTCAAGCGGAGACTGTGAATTGGACAAACTGGCTCACTGGCCAGATAAGCAAGCATCCGGATGTCATGGCGGCGACAGAGCAGGCGGCAGCCCGGAATGCGGATGCTGAGGCAAACGAACAACCGCTGTACAACCCGGAACTGTCAGTGGGAGCAGACAGAACGGGCAGTGAAAACAACTTTGAGGCAGGGCTGTCACAAACGATCGATTGGTCTGATCAACAGGGCGCATTACAGGAGAAGGCAAAGCTGATCAGGCTGTCTGCGCAAGCTGGCTTGAGCGAAGCAGTTCTGACACAAACGTCTGAATCATTGTTTGCGCTTGTCGAGTGGCGCGCGGCGACGCGTGCCGAAGAAATTGCGGAATCCCAGCAACACCGTCTGGATGCCTTGCTGGAGCAGGTTGAGCAACGCCAGCAGGCGGGCGACCTGGGGCGTGCCGATGCAGAGCTTCTGTTTCTAAATCTATCCCGTCAGTTGAGCGAAGTCGCCCAGGCAAAGGCCGCAGTTGATCGGGCAGAAACTCAGGTTCAAGAACGTCTGCCGGACTGGAGGCCTCAGGATGGGGGAATCCCCGAGTATATATGGCCAGCGCTGGAGTCCCAGATTGGTGAGGCTGATCTGCTGTCACACCCGTCAATTGCAGTCGCTCGAGCCGAGTGGCAGGTGCTGAAAAGTGAGGCAGAGGTTGCGAGACGCAAAGCCACAGCATCGCCGACAGTAGGGCTGAGCGGAGGGCGTGACGGCGGCGAGAACGTGGTTGGCCTGACATTCTCGATCCCTCTGAACGTCCGTAATAACTACAGCGCTGAAATCCGGGCCGCGAATCGACGGGCTCTGGAGGCCGAAGCGCGGTTTCAGGCGCTCTACCGGAAACAACAATATGACCTGGCAGGCGCTCGCGCTTCCTGGAAGCGATACGACAAGCAACTTCGTCGATGGAAAGAACTATCCCAGGGGCGTGTACAGCGAAGTGCTGATTTGCTTGAGAGGCAGTGGCAGGTCGGCGACCTCTCCACCTCTGAGTATCTCCAGGCGCTGGGCCAGCGCGCGGAGAGTCTGAAAACCGGTATTGAACTGGAAAAGCAGGCGCAGCTGGGTCTGATTGAGCTATTGAGTCAGTCTGGCGAACTGATCACCCCCTTCCAACAATAGTCTGGAAACTGGATATTCATTATGAAAAAAGCTCTGATTTCAGTATTCGCATTGACGTTGCTTACAGCCCCACTTTCTTTTGTACAGGCAGAGGAAGATGCTCATCAGGAAGCCGGTCATGATCATGCTGCCAGTGGCGACGATCATCAGGAAGTCACCGGTGAGGAGGGCGAGCATAAGGAAGATCATGGTGAAGAAGGTGAGCATGAAGAGGAAGGTGAGCATGAGGAGGAAGGTGATCATGAAGAGGAAGGGGGGCACGGCCACGAAGACGAGAACGGTGGCCATGAAGAAGCGGCCACCGCAAGCATCAATGCCAAACAGAAAGAGCTCGCCGGCATTGAGGTAGCAACCCTCGAGAGCAAGCGCGTTGACTATGAAATCTACGCTCCCGGTGAGCTGCTGACCAACGGCTATACCAGCTATCACGTGTCCCCCCGGGTTGCCTCAGTGGTGCTGCGGCGTCACGTGGAACTGGGTGAGCACGTAACCAAGGGCCAGCCGCTGGTAACCCTGTTCAGTGAGACGGTGGCACAGGCGCAGGCGGATTACAGGAAAGCTTTTCCTGAATGGAAGCGAATCAGCGGGCTGGGTCGTTCCGTGGTTGGCGATCAGCGGTTCAATACAGCGAAAGCCAACATTGAAGCAGCAAGGGCGACTCTGCTTGCTTACGGGCTGAACGATGATGACATTGGTGCGTTGAAGGCCAGCGGGGTGGATAGTCTCGGTGAATACATGCTCAGGGCTCGCGTGGATGGTGCAGTACTGACCGATGAGTTTGAGCAAGGACAAAGAGTTGAGGCTGGCCAGCCGCTGGTGACTCTTGCTGATGAGAGTGAGCTTTGGGTAGAAGCCCATCTGCCAGCAAGCTCCGACATTGTTCTAGAGAAGGGCGCGGAAGCCGAAGTCAGGGCAGCGGGTCGTGTGGGCGTGGCAACGGTGTCCCAGGAAGCCCACACCATTGATCCTGTGACCCGCACGCGGATTGTCAGGCTGGAGCTGGACAATCCTGAAGATCGTTTTCATCCAGGAATGTTCGCAGATGTGTATTTTCGTTTTAAGACCAGCGAGCCGGTGCTTGCCGTGCCGGAGACTGCATTGATGCGTGGCGCGGACGGCGACTGGACGGTCTATGTGGAAGAGGCCGAAGGCGAGTATGAACCCGTGGAAGTGGAACTGGGCCGCTCAATTGGCGGGCTCCGTGAGGTTTCCGGCCTGGCTGCGGGCCAACGAGTCGTTTTGCGGGGCGCATTTTTTGTGGCCTCTGAAATTGCCAAAGGCGGCTTTGATCCGCACAACCACTGATTCCGGGAGTCATTATGTTCAACCGAGTTGTCGACTGGGCGGTTCAGAACCGCCTGTTGGTTCTTATTGCGCTTGCAGTGCTTATCGCCACGGCCGCGTTTCAGATACCAAAACTGAATCTTGATGCTTTCCCCGACGTTACAAACGTCCAGGTCGCTGTTAATACAGAGGCGCCCGGACTTGCGGCTGAGGAAGTCGAGCAGCTGATCACCTATCCCATTGAAGCGGTGATGTATGCGTTGCCGGATGTTGAGGAGGTTCGGTCCATCTCCAAAACCGGGTTGTCTGGTGTCACCGTGGTCTTTAAAGAGGGCACGGATATCTATTTCGCGCGCCAACTGGTTTTCGAGCGGTTGCAGGCCGCGCGGGAGCTGATTCCGGACGGGGTCGGGGTGCCTGAAATGGGGCCGAATACGTCCGGTCTTGGCCAGGTCTACCAGTACTTGCTGATAGCGGACCCGGATTCGGGGTACGACGCAATGGAATTGCGCAGCTTGCACGACTGGCTGGTCAAACTGTTGCTGATACCGGCTGAAGGGGTTACGGAAATCCTGTCGTTTGGCGGAGAGGTCCGCCAGTACCAGGTTAACCTGAACCCGGCGCGAATGCTGTCCTATGACTTATCACAGAACGATGTCATGGAAGCCCTGGAGAACAACAACTCCAATGTTGGGGGCTGGTATATGGGCCGCGGGCAGGAGCAGTTGGTTATTCGCGGTATGGGCTGGCTGGGTAATGGCGAGCAGGGGCTCGAGCAGATCCGTCAGGTGCCCGTTAAAACCAGTGATGGCATTACAGTGACAGTGAACGATGTCGCCGAGGTAGCGCTGGGCACTGAAATTCGCCAGGGTGCGGTAACCATGACCCGGAAGGATGAAGCCGGTCAGGTTGAACAACTGGGTGAAGTGGTTTCTGGCATTGTACTCAAACGAATGGGGGCCAACACAAAAGCCACCATCGACGGCATCGAGGCCCGCATTGATCGCATAAATCAGGCGCTTCCGAGTGGGGTTCGTTTTGAGCCCTATTACAACCAGGCGGATCTGGTGACCAAGGCCGTAGAGACGGTGACCAATGCACTTCTGTTGGCTTTTGTGTTTATTGCGATCGTGCTTGCCCTGTTTCTGATGAATCTTCGGGCAGCAACGCTCGTGCTGCTTTCTATACCGATTTCTATCGGTATTGCGCTGATGATCATGGCCTGGTTCGGTCTCTCGGCCAACCTGATGTCTCTGGGCGGCATTGCTGTGGCAATTGGCATGCTGGTGGACGGCTCTGTTGTTATGGTCGAGAACATGTTCAAACATCTGACGCATCCGGATGCTGAGCATGACGCCCGTCGGGATGAATTGGTGAAAAACGACCCTGACCCATTGGACGCGTCACACGATGACCATGGCATTGCGCTTCGACTGCAGGAGGCAGGCCGGGAAGTGGCGCGACCAATTTTTTTCGCGACGGCGATTATCCTGGTCGTTTTCATGCCTTTATTCAGCTTTGAAGGTGTGGAAGCCAAGCTTTTCCAGCCAATGGCGATCAGCATCATGCTGGCCATTGTGTCCGCTGTGATCGTCGCTCTGGTGGTTGTACCCGCGCTGGCGTCATACATGTTCCGTAAGGGTATCCGGGAGCGGGAAAGCTTCATTCTAAAACCCCTGGAAAAGCTCTATCGCATGGGGCTTGCCTGGTCACTGAAGCATAGCCGCGTGGTTGTTGGCGCGGCGGCTGTTCTTGTTGTGCTGGCGGCGCTGGTTGTGCCACGACTCGGCACGGAGTTCGTGCCTGAACTGGAAGAGGGCACGATTAACCTCCGGGTGACCCTGGCCCCTTCATCAAGCCTTGATACGGCGCTTGAAGTGGCGCCAAAACTGGAAGCCATGCTGATGGAATTTCCAGAAGTGACCTACGCGCTGTCCCGGGCGGGGCGGGCGGAAATAGGCGGCGATCCGGAGCCCGTCAACAACATCGAAATCTACATTGGCCTCAAGCCAACAGCCGAGTGGACCAGCGCCAGTAATCGCTATGAATTGCAGGCCCTGTTTGAGGCGAAGCTCGAACAGCACCCGGGGCTACTGTTTAACTTTTCTCAGCCTATTGCAACTCGGGTTGACGAATTGTTGTCTGGTGTCCGCGCGCAGTTGGCCATCAAACTCTTTGGCCCGGATCTCAAGGTGCTGGCCGAGAAAGGCCAACAGATCGAAGCGGCGGTCCGAACTGTTCAGGGGACCCGGGACGTGGCCATGGAGCAGATTGCCGGTGAAGCGCAGTTGGTGGTTCAGCCAGACCGTCAGGCACTTTCCCGGTACGGACTCGCCGTGTCTGATGTGATGAGTGTCGTCCGGGACGGACTGGGTGGTGCCGCCGCGGGCCAGATCATCAACGGAAATGAGCGGTACGATATCTATGTGCGCCTGGCCAAACGTTTCCGGGAAGACCGGGATGCCATTGCTGATCTCAGGTTGCAGGCGCCTTCCGGAGCCTGGGTGAGACTCGGTGATGTGGCCGATGTGTCTATTGAGTCCGGCCCGCCCCAGGTGCGCCGCGACGACGTTCAGCGCCGTGTGGTCATTCAGTCCAATGTGCAGGGTCGTGACATGGGCAGTGTGGTTGCCGATATTCAGGATACCATCGCGTCAGAAGTGAACCTTCCCCCCGGCTATTCGGTGGATATTGGTGGTCAGTTCGAAAACCAGCAGCGAGCTCAGAAACGATTGACCATTGTGGTACCTGTATCTCTGGGGCTGATTGCGCTGTTGCTCTACTTCGCTTTCAGTTCGGTTGGTCAAGCGCTGTTGATTCTGGTCAACGTGCCGCTTGCCGTAATTGGTGGTGTCTTTTCGCTCTGGGTCTCCGGCCAGTATCTTTCAGTGCCCAGTTCCGTTGGATTTATCACACTGTTTGGTGTGGCGGTGCTTAACGGGGTCGTTATGGTCGAAAGCATCAATCAGCGAATACAGGATGGGTTGAGCATGGATGCCGCGGTGTTTGAAGGTGCCGTCTCCCGTTTACGTCCTGTCTTGATGACAGCAATAACCTCGGCGCTCGGCTTGATACCGATGCTGTTGTCGACGGGCGTGGGAGCGGAAATCCAGAAGCCACTGGCCAGCGTGATTGTTGGTGGTCTCGTGACTGCAACTTTCCTGACACTCTTTGTTTTGCCGGTTCTGTTCGGTCGCTTTTCAAGAGCCAAGGTGAGTGATATCCAACGGTAAAAAATGGGAGAAGCCGCGCTGCGTCATCGACGGTTGCCTTTCTGGAGGTTTTCTAATCCGGAAGTGGCAGTAGAATGACAATGCTGGCTCCTCCGTTTTTTGAGGTACCCATGTTCATCTGTCCGAGGTTGTCTTCGACAATCTCGGACACGATGGACAATCCGAGCCCAAAACCGGCGACCGTTTCATCCAGCCTGGTACCCCTGTTCATGACAGTGGCTGCCGCCTCGGGAGAAATTCCGGGGCCATCGTCCGCTACTTCTATGGAGAGTCCTGATGACGTGCGGACGATTGTAACGTCGACGGTTGTCTGGCACCACTTCCCGCCATTTTCGAGTAAATTGCCAAGTAGCTCTGAAAGATCCTGCCGTTCCATTGGCCAGTTGAAGTTTTCAGGTAAGGTGGTGTGGAGGCGGAAAACCGTATCAGGGAATATTTTTTCCATAACGGTGATGACACTTGCCGTGATTTCAACCGGCATGCACGTCCGTCCCATCTGTCTGCCTGATATGTCTGCTTTGCTCATCCGGTATTTCAGGGATTTGTCAAGCTCCCGCAAGTTAGAGGCCATAAACACAACATCCTCCCGGGACGGAGGCAAGGTATCGATATCCGACAAAATGGCAAGATTGGCAGAAATAGAGGTTTTGACCAGGTGAGAGAGGTCGGAATTCAGGCGGCGGTGGCGGTCCAGCCGCCGGTTTGACAGCTCGAGCAAATCATTGAGCTGCCGGATCAGCGGACGAAACTCTTCCGGCACGTGAGGGTTCAGGCGACTTTGTTTCCCGGATTGGAGCCGTCTTAGATCCTCTTTTATCTTACTGATGGGCTTTAACGTCAGATGTGTGGTGGTTCCAATCAGAGCCAGCAGTATCGCCAGCAGAACGGCCGAGGCGCCGAGCAAAGTCAGGTGGGCCTTCAGCGGTCGTTCAGAGAGCGCCCCCTCGGTTTCAAGAACGGTGATTGAGGCCAGCTTTTCAGTAGCGGTGAACGTACGTCTAAGCCCAAAAAGCGTGTTCGCACCCTGCGCTATGTGGATGAAACCCTCGGGCTTCTCTGCAGCGCCCTGCAGTTGGCTCTGGTCAAAGTTCGGGCTCGCCAGGACGCTTCCGCTAGCCGTTTCGATGACGATGGCATGCCCCAGAAGCATTTCAAACTGATTGATCATGTTGCTGAGGTCGTCGGTTGTGGGGGATTCAGCCTCAATGATTGCCTGAAAGTTTCCCAGCTCTTTGTTCAGGTGTTGCTTCCTGGACTCGTCCGATAGTTGCTTTATCACGTAGGTGTGTGAAAAGAATATCAGAGTAAAATATACGAGGCTGAAAACAGCCCCATACTGAATGGCTGTTCTGCGGATACTTTTCGGAGCAGACATATTTTAACCTGGTTGGTTCACTCGGGCGTTCAGCGGTTAGGATCTTTTTCGAAGAAGTAGCCCTGGCCACGCAAAGTCTTGATTTTATTGCCCCCTATTATTTTTCTGAGCCTGGCTATATAGACCTGAACAACATTTCTGGTGGGGCATCTTTCTATGTTGTAGAGGGTTTCAACCAGGTCGTCCTGGGAAAATACCCTGTCTGGTGAACGCAGGAAACACTGCAAAAGGCGGAATTCAGTGGCTGTCAGTCTGAACTCTTTCTGGTCGGGCGTGGTCAGCGTTCGGTAGGTGGCGTTGAGATGAAATCCGTCGACGCTGATCTGGTCTGTCGTTCTGCCGTCCTTTCTTCGGATAATCGCACTGAGCCGGGCTTTCAGTTCATCAAACTCAAACGGTTTGGGAAGGTAATCATCAGCTCCCGCATTCAACCCTTCTACTCTCTCAGTCCAGTTGGAGCGTGCGGTCAGAATAAGGATGGCCTCTTTTTTCCCGTTTTTTCTCCATCTTTGCATTAAAGAAAGTCCATTTTCATCGGGCAGTCCGATATCGAGAATAACGGCCTGGTAGGAGCTTGTTTCAATCAACGAGTCCGCTTCTTTGCCGGTTTTGGCGATATCGACTGTGTAGTGCGCCTGCGCAAGCCAGTCCGATATTCTTTTGGCAAGTACCGCATTGTCCTCAACAATCAGAATTTTCATTTGTAAGCGCCGTTTTTCGAGGTGGGAAAGTTTCGCCAGTCTGCCATGGATTGTACCAGTAACGGCAACTCCCCAGAAAAACAGCAACCCGTTAAAAATGGGGGGTTACCGGTCGACTTTTCAGTTTGATTTCAGTTGCACCGGGTAGCGTCAACAATCGAGCCACGAACGCGAGAAGCTGTATATACATGGTTTTAGGAGCAACCTATGAGCGATAGACATTTCTATGCAGGTGTGTCCAGGCGCCGCCTTATACAAGGAGCTGCCACAATGGGACTTCTTGCCGGTTTCGACAGTTTGTTACCGGCCTATGCTAGGAGTCTGCGCGGCAGGAGCCACCTTCTGGCATAATACGTAAAAATTCTTCAGCACCGGAGAATCCGATGGGAACCACCTTCCGCCCCTATTCACCTGATCAGGAACTGCTTCTTCCCCCGAGCCTGAACGAGTGGCTGCCCGAAGGGCATCTGGCCTATTTCATCAGTGACGTGGTCGAGGAACTGGATCTGAGTGCCTTCTACGCCCGGTATGAAGGGAGCGGTCGGCGCAACTCGCCTTTCGATCCGCGGATGATGTTGAAGGTGTTGATCTATGCGTACGCGACCGGCGTGTTTTCATCACGAAAGATCGCCCGGAAGTTGGAAGAAGATGTCGCCCTTCGGGTCCTGGCGGCTGGCAATTTCCCCAGACACCGCACTATCTGCGATTTTCGCAAGCAACACCTGGCTGCGTTCAAGGCCGTATTTATTCAGGTGGTCCGGATCGCCCAGGAAGCGGAATTGGTTACTCTCGGTACGCTGGCGATTGATGGCACCAAGGTCCGGGCCAACGCCAGTAAGCACAAGGCCATGAGCTATGACCGCATGCGGGAGGAAGAAGCCCGTCTGTCAAAAGAGGTTGATGAGCTTTGTGGCCAGGCTCGCCGTGTGGATGAATCGGAAGACCAACAGTTTGGCCCGGATCAGCGGGGCGACGAGTTACCCGAAGAGCTTCAGCACCGTCAGGGGCGGCTGGACAAGATCCGGGCAGCGAAGGAGAAACTGGAAGCGGATCAAAAAACGCAAGATGAGGCCAAAGGCCGGCATCCAGACGATGATCGCCGCTCACCCAAGGGTGGCCGGAACTTCAAGAGAGATTATGGAGTTCCGGAGGACAAGGCTCAGAGTAACTTTACCGACCCCCAAAGCCGGATCATGAAAACGAATGATGGGTTCCAGCAATGCTATAACGGCCAACTGGCCGTGGATGGCGAGTTCCAGATCATCGTGGGCAACCGCCAGGGTAACAACCCCAGTGATAACGGCTGTCTGGTGCCGCTGCTGGGCGAGGTAAAAGAAACTCTGGGAAGTTACCCAGGCCAATGTCTGGCTGATGCGGGTTATCGCAAAGAGGAAGACTTGCAGGCATTGGAGACAAAAGGCATAGATGGCTACGTCTCGCTGCGCCGGGAAGGCAAAAAAACCGGAGATATAAACGCGAGCCGGTACCCGGCGACGGCCCGCATGGAGGAGAAGCTTACCACGGCGGAGGGGCGAGCAGTCTACGCTCAGCACAAGCACATGGTTGAGGCGGTGAATGGCTGGATCAAGAATGTCCTGGGCTTCCGGCAGTTCGGCTTGCGGGGCCTTCAGGCGGTGCAGGGTGAATGGGATCTTGTCTGTCTGTCGCTCAATCTCAGGCGCATGAGTTCACTGATGAGGTTGGCATAAGTCGCTGAGGCAGCCTTTGGCTCACGGTAGGTACAGCTGGGGCCCTGCGATGCCCCTTTTAACCGGTTAACTGGCTGGATCGAAAGCGATGATGGAGCCGATCCGATATCGCGAACACTCCTTCCGGCCAGACAATGATCCGGTCTGGCGGAAACGAGGGCTCAAAACGTTTCTGCCGCGCAGACTCCTAGCCCGGATTTCTCATAGGTCCCCGGCAAGTCTCGCAGACTGTGCAGGTTACCGCCACTACCGCTCATTTGCGGCCGCGATTGATTAATAACTGATCAATTTCTGTTGTCCGGACACACGGCCCCCTTTCCCCCATTGAGTCGGGCCGGGGGAGCCCAGGCTTCTATTCCGGAACCAGTTGACGCACCAGGTCAGAGAGTTCGTCTTTGTAAGGATAGGCATCGCTCATCAACACCCGTATGCGTCGAGTGTTGCGAATGATGACCGCGCCCACCTTGATCAGCTTCAGCCGCAGGTTACTGGCGCTCATTCTCTCGAAGGGGGTCTTCTTCAAGTGGGCCCGTAATCGCTCGAACAACGTGTAGGCAAAGCCCGATAAGAGCAACCGCCACTGATTGGTCCACCACCGCGTGCTGGAGGTGCGATCTGCGAACAGACACAACTGCTGATCCTTGATCCGGTTTTCCATGTCACCCCGGGCACAGTATTGCTCGTAGTAGAGTTTAACGCCGTCGTCGTAACGGGA
>NZ_JAMZBE010000118.1:0-11094 GCF_024158645.1 Halomonas sp. 707B3 | reverse complement strand
ACGGGCTTGCGAAAGCCAACTTGCACGGGGCGAATGATCAAAAAGTGCTCGCTGGCGGTGATAGGGAAAGTGTCGGCGCCGGCTTCACGGATTCAGGTGTATCTTATTCAATCGCACCTAGCTGTTTATCCTACTACTTGCCTTATCCGAAAATTTTTATACAAAACAAACACACCGCCAATCCAAACCTGCTAAAAATTTGCCAGATATATCGCCAAATGGCTGCTTGAATCCCTTTCGACTTGTGCATTTTTAATTAAGTTCAATTTGCAAATCGCTCTCTTAAAGATAGCTATACTTTGGAATCTACCGTATTAATAACCATTTTAATTATTAGAAAATTCAGAAAATTATAAATTCACGCACTAGATAGCATGGGAAGCATACACCGTACTGCCATACGATTGGCGTAGTTTTAAAAGCCCCATACCAAAACGCCCCCAAGACGGGGGCGTTTGTCGTACTGCATTTGCTCACTATGTTTCATCACAGACGCTTACGCAAACACTTCAGTCCACTCACTGCGCTTGGCCAGTAGGCCTTTGGCAAGCTTCTGGGCGCCTTCCAGGCTGTGGCTGGCGGCCCAGCCGCACTGCATTTCGTTGCAGGCGGGTACTTCGGTGGCGGTCAGTACGTCGTTGAGGGTCTTCTCGATGATCGATAGTACATCGTCGTAATCATCGTGGTTAATCAGCGCGATATAGAAGCCGGTCTGGCAGCCCATCGGGCTGATATCGACGACTTTATCGGTATGATTGCGCGACATTTCCGCCATCAAGTGCTCCAGGGAGTGCAGCGCGGGCATCTCCATGTGCTCTTTGTTGGGCTGGCAGATCCGCAGGTCATACTTGTGGATACGGTCGCCGTTCTGGCCCTCTTTAATATCGGCCAAACGTACGTAGGGCGCTTTTACCTTGGTGTGATCCAGGTTAAAGCTTTCAACGTTCATCTTCTTTTCGGTCATGGTGGCTCCGTCGTCGCTCTCTTTCGTTCGCCTATTCTACACGCTGAAGGCTGGTTACACCTTGGGAGCGTCGAAATTCCACGGCTCATCGGTATAAACGCATACGTTGGCGTCTTCGATATCGCCCTCGGGCGACTCAACGTGCTTGGCGAAGAAGTCTTGAATCTCTTTACGCTGGCAGTGGGCTTCAAACTCTTCGCGACTGGCCCAAATTTCATGGAACACAATCGGGTAGCTAGTGCCTTGGGCAAACGGGTTATCGATCTGGCGAGTCACCGTGTAGTGCAAGCAGGCATCTTCGCGGTGCGTATTGGGTTCTAACGTCTGCAGCGCTTTAAATACGGTTTCCTCTTTACCGGCCTTGGGTTTGAAGCTAGCGATGCAGTAGATTTTTTTCGACATATTTTGTTCCATGTAAGGAGGGTTCTGCCCACCATTATGGGGCCGATAGCGGTAGATACCAACCTATCGCATCATTCGCTCGGCAAGCGCTTCAAGGTCTGGCACGGTCATATCCGGCTCAATGCCCCAAGGGTCGAAGGGGGCATCCGAATGACGGCGTACCCAGGCGCTACGCAAGCCCGCGTGGGCCGCACCAATCACATCAAAGGGGTTGCTGGAGATCAGCCAAGTGTGTTCTGGCCGCGTTTCTAGCTGCGTGCGTAGATAGGCGTAAACGGCAGGGTCAGGCTTGAAGCGTTTTACCTCATCGACACTGATCACGACATCCATATGACTCCTCACACCTGCGCGAGTCAGCAGTTGGCTAACAGCTTCTTCCGTGCCGTTGGAAAAGGCCACGCAGCGGATGCCCGCATCGCGCAGTTGATCCAGCGCAGGCACCACATCCGAGAATGCTGGCAGCTCGGCATAAACGGCCATTAAGTGGTCGTGGTCGTTATCGGAAAGGCCTGTTTGTAGCGCACGGTCAGTGAATACCAGCGCTTCGCGAGTGCACTCAGCAAAGGGCACGTAAGCTCCCATCAGGCCGTGGCGGAAGCTGTACTCCAGCTGTTTTTCCCGCCAGCGTTTGGCAAACTCGCCTGCCTTGGTGGCATCGCTTAGGCGGCGTTCCAACTCAACGGTTACCCCCTGGGTATCAATAAGCGTGCCGTATACGTCAAAGGCCAGTACCGGTTGCATTGTGTGCGTCTCCTTAACGATCCATTGTCTATTCACTGTATTCAGCATAGACGCCGCTATCAAAAACAAAAACGCCGCTGCATCGGCAGCGGCGCTTAAACGGCTAACGCAGGCGGTTAAACGGTAAAAGCGGCTTCTTGCTGTCCCGTTTTCAGGTCGCCGGAGCGCACGAGCTCATCGGTCACGCGGTCGATGGCACGTTTGGCACGGCCAATCATCTCGTCCACTTCACCACGATTGATGGTCAGCGGCGGCGCAAAACCTAGAATGTCGCCTTGAGGCATGGCGCGGGCAATCAGGTTCTCTTCCAGCGCGGCAGCGGCGACACGCGGGCCCACTTTCAGCGCGGGGTCGAAGTGCAGGCGCTGTTTGGCATCCGGAGAGAATTCCAGCGCAGCCATCAGGCCAACACCGCGCACATCACCCAGCAGCGGGTGGCCTTCAAACGTCGCTTTCAGCTGCTGCTGGAAGTAACCGCCGGTTTCAGCTGCGTTGCCCACTAGGTTTTCGCGCTCGATGATATCCAGGTTGGCAAGGCCTGCGGCACAGCCCAGGGCGTGGCCTGAGTAGGTCCAGCCGTGGCCGATGGGGCCGAATTCACCGGTGCCCTGCTCTAGCACTTTCCACACTTTATCGCCGACAATCACGCCAGACAGCGGCTGGTAGGCGCTGGTCAGGCCTTTGGCGATAGTGATCAGGTCAGGCTTCATATTGTAGTGGTGGCTACCGAAGTCGGAGCCGGTACGGCCAAAGCCACACACCACTTCGTCGGCAATTAGCAGCACGTCATACTTATCCAGTACCGGCTGAATCGCTTCCCAGTAGCCTTCCGGCGGCGGCACGATACCGCCAGTGCCAAGTACCGGCTCGCCGATAAAGGCGGCAACGGTGTCCGGGCCCTCTTCCAGAATCATCGCTTCGAGCTTATCCGCGCAATAGGCAGAGAATTCCCGCTCGGTCATGCCGTGCTGCTCGGCGGCGCGCAGGTAGTAGTGCGGCGCTTCGGTATGACGAATGGTTTCGATGGGCAGATCGAAGTGATCATGGAACGCTTTCAGGCCGGTCAGCGAGCCAGACGCGATGCCAGAGCCGTGGTAACCGCGCATACGCGAGATGACCTTTTTCTTCTGCGGGCGGCCCAGTACGTTGTTGTAGTAACGCACGATTTTGAGCTGGGTTTCGTTGGCGTCAGAGCCGGACATGCCGTAATAAACCTTGGACATGTTCATACCAGCAATTTTCAGCACGCGCTCGGACAGCTCGATTTGCGGCTCGTTGGAGTGGCCTACGTAGGTGTGGTAGTAGGAGAGCTCCAGCGCCTGCTTGTAGATAGCTTCAGCCACTTCAGTACGACCATAGCCGATGTTCACACAGTAAAGACCCGCAAAACCATCGATGAACTCACGGCCATCTTTATCAACGATATTAATACCTTTACCACCGGTAATAACACGGCCCGGCGCATCGCCATGGGCGAAATCACGCAGGTGCGTAGAGGCGTGGAAGGTGACTTTACGGTCGCGTTCGATCAGATCCTGGTGCAAGCTCATAACGTTCTCTCTGTACGATAAACCTCCCCACTGTTGGGAAGGGTGTTTTATCTTTGGTGACTGACTAGCTGTTGGTCACCTAGCGGTGTCTTCGCCCGGCAAAGCCGACCTCCTACTGAACAAATCAAATTTTTGAACAGTTATTGTGGGAAGACGCTTCAGCGCGCGATTCTGTTCTTTACAATTAGCTACCCGATACGGAACCCAGTGCGCCCAGGCAGTAGTATTTCGTTTCCAGGTACTCATCGATACCTGTAGCGCCACCTTCACGGCCAAGGCCGGACTGTTTGACACCGCCGAAGGGCACGGGCGGGCCGGTCATCTTCACGGAGTTGACGCTCACCATGCCGTACTCCAGTGCGCGCATCAGCTTCCAAATACGACGAATATCGTGGGTGTAGATGTACGCGGCCAGGCCATATTCGGTGTCGTTGGCCATCTCGATCACTTCGTCGTCGCTACTATAAGCGGTAATGCCGGCCACGGGGGCAAAGTTCTCTTCCCGCCATACTTTCATTTGCGGTGTCACACCGGTCAGCAGCACTGGCATAAAGAAGTTGTCGCCCGGTGCTTGGCTTTGGTCGCCCGCAATCATGGTGGCGCCTTGGGAGATCGCGTCGTCCACAATCGCGGCTGCTTTTTCGACCGCTTGGCGGTGAATGAGCGGGCCAAGATCAACTTCGCCGTGCAGGCCATTGCCCACGGTGAGGGCCGCCATACGCTCGGTGAACTGGGCCACGAACTCATCGTGAATCGATTCGTGTACCAGAATCCGGTTAGCGGCAAGGCAGTCTTGCCCAGCGGTTTGGAACTTGGCCGCTACCGCCGCGAAGGCGGCTTCTTTCGGGTCCATATCTGGCCCGACGATAAACGGCGCGTTGCCACCCAGCTCCAGCGAAAGACGCTTCACGGTGTTAGCGCTCTGCTCGATGAGCAGACGGCCAACGCGGGTAGAGCCGGTGAATGAGAGCGCACGAATACGCGGCTCGCTGCACAGAATCTTGGAAACTTCCGCAGGCTCGCCCAATACCACGTTGAAGATACCTTCGGGAATGCCTGCTCGCTCAGCAAGTTCTGCCAGCGCCAGCGCCGAGAACGGCGTTTCGTTGGCGGGCTTCACAATCACTGGGCAGCCTGCGGCCAACGCGGCAGCAGCTTTGCGGGTGATCATCGCCAGCGGGAAGTTCCACGGCGTAATCATCGCGGCAATGCCCACCGGCTCTTTAATGGTGCCGAGCGATGCATTGGGAATGTGGCTAGGGATGGTCTCGCCGTAGGTGCGCTTGCCCTCTTCCGCGAACCAACGCACAAAGCTTGCGCCATACTCTACTTCACCACGGGCATCGGGCAGCGGTTTGCCCTGCTCCAGGGTCATAATCGTGGCGAGGTCTTCACGGTTGGCTTGAATCAGGTCGTACCAAGCCAGCAGGCGTTCGCAGCGCTCGTCGGCGCGCAGTGCCCGCCAGTGGACAAACGCCGCTTCGGCGGCATCCACAGCAGCGGTAATTTGCTCTGCTTCCAGCAGCGGAATATGGCCAATGGCTTCATTGGTCGCGGGGTCGTACACGGCCTCTTCGCGGCCGCCTTCACCGTGGGTCCACTTGCCGTTCACGTAGGCGTACTGCCGGAACAGGCGCGGGTCTTCCAGGCGTTTAGCAAGCGTGGTCGATAGTGTGGTCATGGGCACCTCCCCAGGTTGCAGCCAGTACGATGAGGCCAGCTAAAGGCGACACATCGTGCACATCAAAAGGGTTATCCATCGCGGCCCAAGGGCCGCGCTGAATCGATGTGCCTAGCGTAAGGGAGAATCGCCACGAAGTGTTTTTGAAAGCGCCGGTGTTTTCCGGCACTTTTTTTGTGGCAAGACGTTTTATGATGGTTTTTTTTGGCCGCAAGGCAAAGCGGCTAAAGCGCAGCGCTGGGGTCGATGCCAATCGGCTGATGCTTGACGGTCTTCGTCACGATATACGTAAAGTAGCGCTCAATGCCCGCCTCCGATACCAGCCATTTATCCATCAGCCGCTGGTAGCTATCAATGGTACGGGCTTCAAACTTCACCAGGTAGTCGACGCCGCCGCCCACCGCAACACACTCGGTCACCTCTGGGGTGTTCATCACCAAGGCTTCAAAGCGGGCAAAGCTTTCGGCGTTGTGCTGTTTGAGCTCGATCTGCACCCACACAGGGTTACGCGGCACCAATACCTCGGCATTGATGCGCGCGGTATAGCCTTCGATCACACCGGCTGTTTCCAGCCGCTTTACCCGCTCCCAGCAGGGGCTGACCGAGAGGTTAATCGCCTCGGCCAGCTTAGACTTGGTGATCCGTCCATCCCGGGAGAGGATATCGAGGATTTTGAGATCAAAACGGTCCAGTTTCATCATGCCGGGGGCTACGCCTCCAGGCGTTCGACAACATCGGCGATCACCGCCAGGGTGTCCCCCATATTGATCAGCGAGGGCGCACGGCGGGCCATGAGAATACCATCGCGCTCGGCCTTGTACGCCACTGGTGCGGTGCCGCTGCGGGTCATATCGTAGACATAAGCGATGGTTTGGCCCTTCTTCACTTCGTCGCCCAGTGCCACCAGCAGCTCTAATACGCCCGAATGCTGGCTCTGCACGTAGCAGCTAGCATCTGGCATATCGAGGTACATTTGCCCGCCTTCGGGCATTTCTACACTGCCCTCTACCAAACCATAATGAATCAAGAAGTTGCGCACGCCACGTTCGGCAATGGCAATGCTTTGCGGCGTAGAGGTGCCGCCGCCGCCCAGTTCGGTCGCCACAAACACCTTGCCTTGGCGCTCGCAGGCGGTGTCGAAGAGTTTTTCGGCATCCAGCTCAAACATCACCATGGCGTAAGGCGCACCAAACGCTTTAGCCCCTTCCAGGGCGGCCTGCTGTTGAGCTTTGTCATCCAGCACGTGGGAAGCGCCAAACGGCAGGATATCCAGCGTGCGGCCGCCAGAGTGCAGGTCGAGCACCACATCGCTCATGGGCACCAGCACGCGGGTGAAGTAGTCGGCAATTTGCGAGGTCACCGTGCCGTTAGGGTCGCCAGGAAAGCTGCGGTTCAGGTTGCCTTTATCCATGGGTGAGGTGCGTTTGCCCGCCATCACCGCTGGGGTATTCATGCAGGGCACGATGATCACGCGTCCGGTCACGTCTTCCGCTTTCAGCGTTGAGGAGAGCTTCAACAGCGAAGTGATGCCCTCGTACTCATCGCCATGGTTGCCGCCGGTGAGCAGTGCCGTGGGGCCTTCGCCATTTTTTACTACCGTGACGGGGATCATCACCGCGCCCCAAGCCGACTCATCGGTGGAAATCGGCAGTTTTAAAAAGCCGTGCTGCACGCCATCGGCGTCGAAATCAACGGTGGCGGAAATGGGGCTTGGCCGCAGTTGGTTCGGTTGAAGCGTCATTGTGTTTCCCTTGTGTTATCACGCGGCTATTTGACGAACAGCTGGCGGGGGAAATTCGCCAGGGTTTCACAGCCGTCTTCGGTTATTAGGATACTTTCGGTAATCTCCAGGCCCCAGTCATCAACCCATAGGCCGGGCATGAAGTGGAAGGTCATGCCGGGCTGCAGGATGGTTTCATCCGAGGGGCGCAAACTCATGGTGCGCTCGCCCCAGTCGGGTGGGTAAGAGATACCGATGGGGTAACCACAGCGGGCACCACCGCGGTCAAAGCCATATTTATCCATCGCGGCACCCAGCGCCATGGCGATATCTGCCGTGCGGTTGCCGGGTTTGGCAACGGCCAAGCCATTCTCAATGCCTTCAAGCAGCGCCGACTCCGCACGGATAAAATCAACCGGTGGCGTGCCGAGAAACACCGTGCGTGACATAGGCGCATGGTAACGCTTAAACACGCCCGCAATCTCGAAGAAGGTGCCTTCGCCGGTGCGAAATGGCGTATCGTCCCAGGTTAAGTGGGGTGCGGCTGCATCTTTACCGGTGGGCAACATGGGCACGATGGCGGGGTAATCACCGCCAAATACTTTGCCGTTTTCATCGACAAAGCCCTCAATACCCACGCGATAAATCTCCGATACCAGCTTGCTCTTGGGCAGACCAGGCTCAATCACCTCAAGAATGCGCGAGTGCATCCCCTCGACGATTCTGGCCGCTACCCGCATATAAGCAATTTCTTGAGGCGACTTGATCGCCCGGCACCAGTTCACCAGCGAGTTGGCATCCATAAAGCGCGCATGGGGCAACTCTTTCAGCAGGCTTTGATACGCTTTAGCGGAGAAGTAGTAGTTATCCATCTCCATGCCCACCACACCGGTATGCCAGCCACGGTCCGGCATAATCGACTGCGCCAGATATTCCATCGGGTGCATATCAGGGTTCTGGACGTAGTAATCCGGGTAGTAGGTAATATTATCGGGATGAATCCAGCAGGTGCGCAGTGCACCATTGGCATCCATCCGGCGGCCGAACCATACCGGCTCGCCTTCCAGCCCCACCAGCACGCACTGGTGGACATAAAATGACCAACCGTCGTAGCCGGTTAGCCACGCCATGTTGGAGGGGTCGCTGACGATCAATACGTCAATACCACGACCGGCCATTTCAGCACGCACCTTCCACAGGCGGTTTGCATACTCTTCACGAGTGAAAGGCAGGGAAACCTCAGTCATCGGGCAACTCGCCATCAAAGATCACTAAGAACCAGCGCATGCCCTAAGGCTCACTGCGCTGGGCCACAGGATCGACCTGGCCACCGCCGCTGTTGGCCCGCCAATGTCGTCTTAAGGCGATACTAGCACCCACCCTTGGTTGCCGGTCAAAACCTTTATTACAAAAATTTCATATGCTGTTAACGTTAGCTTTATCTATACGTTGACAGCGTTCTCCATAATGCCCTCAGGTTGCGGTATTAAGCTCCTCTCGCCCATGATAGTCATCATGCATTATTAACTGAGTACAAGGAGATAACATGAAAGTCGTAGTGCATATTGATGACGCGGCCCAGTGGCAGGCCGCTATTGCAGAGGCGCTTCCAGAGGCCACCGTGCTTACCAGTGATGCCCCCGCCAGCGAACGGGCCAACGCCGACTACCTAGCCGTGTGGAAAGCGCCCGCTCACCTCCTGCAAGAACAAACGCAGCTAAAAGGCATTATTAACCTAGGGGCTGGGGTCGATTATTTGCTGAAGACGCCTGGGCTCCCCAAGGATGTCCCTATCGTGAAGCTACGCGATGCAGGCATGAGCGAATTGATGGCCGACTATGTGCTTTACGGCGTGCTGCACTTCTACCGCAGCATGGACCGCTACGCCGCTCAGCAGCCAAATGCCCAGTGGCAGCCCCATGCGGTGCCGGATAAAGCGAACTGGCCGGTGGGTGTATTAGGGCTAGGCGCTATCGGCAGCTATGTGGCTAGTGCGCTTCAACAGGCTGGATTCCCGGTGCTTGGCTGGAGCCGAACCCCCAAACAGATCAGCGGCGTGCGCTGCCTGCATGGCGAGGACGGTTTAAACGAGCTACTGAACCAAGCGCAAAGCGTAGTGACCATTCTCCCCGATACAGCGGCTACCCAGCACATTCTTAACGCCGAACGGATGGCACAACTGCCGAAAGGTGCCAGCATCATTAACCCAGGCCGTGGTAGCTTGATTGATGAGCAAGCACTGCTGGACGCACTTGGCCATGACGGCCAGCCAGGGCACCTGCGCGGAGCACTGCTGGATGTTTTCCATGAAGAGCCGCTACCAGCAAACAACCCGCTCTGGCAGCACCCTAAGGTCATCGTCACTCCACATATGGCGGCCCCCACACCGCTTAACGATGCCATTGATCAAGTGATTTCGTACCTGCACGCCTTTGAGGCGGGTGAAACCCTGGCTACCGTTAACCCCGACATGGGCTACTGACGTTTAACGCCACGCTCGTTATACTCGCCCACGGAACCAAGCGCTCGCTAAAGGCTCTTAGGAAAACACATTTAATGGAGGAAGGGCCTTTGCGTCACCTTTTCGCAACTGCCGCTCAACGCGGGTTAGTGAGCGCTGTTTTTGGGACGACTGCCCTGCTGGCAGGGAACACAGCCCTCGCAAACAGTAGCTCAGCGCTACCCACTCCTCAGCCCTTTGAAGCCCAATATCGGCTTGAAATTCGTGGTTGGCCGGGGGCAACCATCACCCATACGCTCACCAACGAAGGCTTACACTGGTTAAGCGATATGAGCTTTTCCATTACGGTGGCTCGCGGCCAGGAGAGCAGTCGCTTCACGGTTGATGAAAGCGGTACCCATTCGCTGCTTTACAACAGCAGTTATTCGCTCTTTGGTATGGGCGATAGCTATCAGCTTAATGAGGGCGATATTCGCTCCATTGACCGCCAAGCTGCCCTTTTTGACCTCTCCCGCCGGGCAGGCACCGAGGGCTGCATCGAAAGCAGCCCCTGCGATATCAGCTTCGTGGACCATCGCGGGCGGGACGAAAACTTTCAGTACTACGTGAATGCCCCCACCACGGCCCGCGTGCCTGCCGGTGAGTTCGAGGCCAAACAGGTTACGCTGATCGATGCCGAAAAGCCTGACCGCCACCTGCTGATCAATTTTCACCCTGAGTGGCCGGGGCTGATCCTCTCTGCGGAGTATCAAAAAGAGGGGCAAAAGCAAACCACCATCACCATGACCCAATTCAACCCCGCCGGGGGTAACGCGCCCTAAATGCTCTCTGGCCTATTGATCGTTTTGCTGCCGCTGTTTTTGGGCTACTTGGTACGTGTCCGTTCGACCCGCTTGCTGAATCTGATTAACCGAGCCGTTAGCGGCTCGGTGTACCTGATTCTGCTGTTTATGGGCGTGAGCCTCGCCGGGCTTGAGAATTTGGGCAGCCAGCTCTCCCGCTTGGGTGGCAATGCGCTACTGTTGTTCAGCATCACCACGCTGTTTAACTTAGCTGCACTATGGTGGCTTTCTCGGCGAGTGCGCTTAAGCGCAGGAGGCTCGCCGGTGGTGAAAGATGCCCCCACCAGCAAACTCGCCGCCATGCAGGGCTCGCTGCTGCTGGTGGGCGTGGTGGCGGCGGGCGTTACCGTGGGTGTGTTGCTTGGGCCCAACATTGGCGAGGCGCTGTTCACCACCGCCGACTGGCTAGCCGAGTGGGTGCTGTACCTGCTGCTGGTGTTGATTGGCTGCCAGTTACGCAACTCCGGTATGCCGCTGAAGCAGATTTTGCTCAATCGCTTGGGGCTCGCCATTGCGGTCACACTGGCCGTTAGCTCGCTGCTAGCGGGCTTATTGGCCGCCCCGCTACTTGCGCTGAGCTGGAACGAAGGCCTTGCCATGGCCTCAGGCTTCGGCTGGTACTCGCTGTCCGCCATCCTGATTGGCGACCAGCTCGGCCCGCTGATGGGTGGTGTGGCGTTCTTCAACGACCTCACCCGCGAGCTGCTGGCGTTTATCCTGATCCCGCTGGTCA
>NZ_JAMZBE010000117.1:0-11247 GCF_024158645.1 Halomonas sp. 707B3 | reverse complement strand
GTCCTGGGGGTCACGCGGTGGTTTTACAGCCATGTGCGACTCGCCCTTAACCATCTTGGGGCGGCTCTGAGAGCAGCCCTACGTTGGCGACACCCGAGCTCTGCAGCGTGCTCATCAGCAGCACAATCTGGCCATAAGGCACATTGCGATCTCCTCGCACCATCACAGGCGTACCGGGACGACGCTGAAGAATAGCAGTCACTCGCTCCGACATTTGCTCCAGAGAAACCGCCGTCGAATCTTCTCCCAGAGTAATAAAGTAGCCGCCATCGCGATCTACCGAGATGATGATCGGGTCATTATCTTCCTGGGTTTCAATAGGCTCAGAGGTGACTTGAGGCAGATCTACTTGAACGCCTTGCGTCAGCATGGGAGCAGTAATCATAAAAATGACAAGCAGTACCAGCATCACGTCGATAAAAGGGACGACGTTGATCTCCCCCATCGGCTTGCTTTTGCCGCTACGATTGAACGGACCTTGCATGGCAGACTCCCTTAACTAGCGCTAGGTTTGCCGTCACGCCCTTGCAAGTTACGGTGCAAGATTGCGTGAAACTCTTCAGCAAAGTCTTCGTATTTACCCAGTAAGCGAGAAGCGTTATTGGATAGACGGTTGTAGAAAATAACAGCGGGAATCGCTGCGAAAAGGCCCATTGCCGTGGCAATCAGCGCTTCTGCAATCCAGGGTGCAACGGTCGCTAGTGTGGCTTGCTGGGTCATGGAAAGCGATTGGAATGAGCCCATAATGCCCCATACCGTACCAAATAAGCCGATATAAGGACTGGCGGAGGCAACCGTTGCCAGAAAAACAAGATGTTGGGTCAGGCGGTCTTCTTCCCGCGACCAGGCGACTCGCATGCTGCGCTGAACACCTTCCAGTACCGTATCGGCACTGCGGGTTTTGGGCATCAGGCGGTTAAATTCCCGAAAACCTGCCTGGAAAATGTGCTCTGCTCCATGACGAGGATCATCAGCGGGAATTTCGCGGTAGAGCTCGTTTAGGTCAACACCTGACCAAAACGACTCTTCAAACTGGTTGTACTCTTGCTTGGCTCGGCGTAGCGCAATGCTGCGCTGAAAGATCACCACCCATGAGAGGATTGACCCCACCACTAGCAGCAGCATGACCAGCTGTACCACAATGCTGGCACTCATTATTAAGTGGGGAATGGACATGGTGTTATCGTTCACAGTTGCCCTCATCAATCAATTAATGTCGTTTTCGACTGGGGTGTGGTGTTAAGCGACAATGGCCACGCTTTTGGACGCAGTGTCGTAGCGTTTAAGCAGGCTATCTCGACTGTTGCGGAGCACAAGAGTTCCTCGTCGCGCCGAACCAGTTGTTCAAATGTCATCCGGCAACGACCTTTTTCCGCAATGTTGGCAGTTACCGTCAGTGCCTCATCCAATCGTGCGGGTTTGGCATAGTGGCAGGCCATGCGGTATACCACTAGCTGTGTACCTTCGTCTAGCAACGTTTGCTGATTAAGGCCTAATTCTCTTAGCCACTCGCTGCGCGCCCGTTCCATAAACTTCAGGTAGTTAACGTAGTAGACAATTCCACCGGCGTCAGTATCTTCCATGTATACACGCACTGGTATGCTAAATTCGCCCGTCATGGCCGACGTTCTCCCTCAACATCAATTGACTGTTCGTGGGGCGTCCTATCAAAGTGCAGCCAGGCTTGACGAGTCACCACACGGCCTCTTGGTGTACGCATCATTAGCCCCTGCTGAATCAGATAAGGTTCAATCACATCTTCGATGGTATCGCGCTCTTCACCGATGGCCGCAGAGAGTGAGTCAACGCCCACCGGGCCGCCATCGAATTTGTCGATCATCGCCAGCAGTAAACGGCGGTCCATGTGATCCAAACCGTGGTGATCGACATTTAGCATATTGAGCGCCGCATCCGCTAATGTCACATCCACAACGCCATCGCCCTTTATTTCGGCGTAGTCCCGCACCCTGCGCAAAAGTCGGTTAGCGATACGCGGCGTACCACGGGAGCGGCGTGCCACTTCAATGGCACCTTCATGGCTGGTTTCAACGCCTAATAGCCGTGCTGAGCGGGCGACAATCTCGGTAAGCTCTTCCAGGTTATAAAACTCAAGACGCTGAACGATACCAAAGCGGTCACGCAGCGGTGAGGTCAACAACCCCGCACGAGTGGTGGCGCCCACCAGCGTAAACCTGGGCAGGTCGAGTTTAATAGAGCGTGCGGCGGGCCCTTCGCCAATCATGATGTCGAGCTGAAAGTCCTCCATCGCAGGGTAAAGGACTTCTTCCACCACGGGGGAAAGGCGATGAATTTCATCAATAAACAGTACATCACCCGGTTCAAGGTTGGTCAGCATAGCGGCGAGATCCCCCGCGCGCTCCAGCACCGGGCCAGAAGTAGATTTAAGCCCCACGCCCATTTCAGTGGCGATAATATTTGCCAGCGTGGTTTTTCCTAAGCCTGGCGGGCCAAACACCAGCGTGTGGTCCAAGCTCTCTTCGCGTAGCCTGGCTGCCCCAATAAAAATCTCAAGCTGTTCGCGAACCCGAGGCTGGCCAATATAGTCCTTGAGATGTTTCGGACGAATAGCATAGTCGATGCGCACTTCGCCCTGCTCTGGCTCAGCGGCAATTAATCGGTCGTGTTCTAACATAAAGACTCTTCTAGAGTGCTGACTAATGAGTACACACTATTGCACTCGTGCTGGTCTAACCGGACATGCGTTTGGTTAACGCGGCTTTGATCAAAGCTTCGGTAGTTTGATTGGGGTCGACGTCGGCTAACATTTTCGCCGCTTCTGTCAGCTTATAACCCAAGCTCACCAGGGCTGCTTCTGCATCTGCCAAATGATCTCTTGGAGCGGCTCGCCCGCTTGTCGCTTCAAGAGCCAGCGGCGCATCGTTGCCATGTTCCCACTCAGGAAAGCGGTCACGCATTTCGATGATAAGCCGCTCAGCCGTTTTCTTGCCAACGCCAGGTAGCTTGGTGAGCGCTTTGCTGTCGTCATCTCTGATACAGCGCATAAAGGCATCTTCATCCATACCCGACAGGATCGCTAACGCAAGTTTCGGCCCTACACCATTCACTTTGATCAAGGCGCGAAACAGCGCACGCTCATGCTCTCGTCCGAATCCATAGAGCAAATGCGCATCGTCACGGATGGTGAGATGGGTATAGAGTGACACCTGCTCGCCGGGAGCGGGCAGCGCTACAAAGGTGTTCATGGAGGCTTCAAGCTCATAACCAACGCCATGCACATCTACCACCATCCAGGGCGGCTGTTTTTCCAACAACAGGCCGGTTAAACGTCCAATCATCATAAGCCTCGCAGCCAATCAAAACAGCAGCCACTATAAAGCCACTCTGTACAGATGACCAGTAATGCCTAGAGCCGCCATCGCCCTGATGAACGGCGCTTACTGCGTGAAGGAGTCGCCGCCACCAGGGCGTTGCCAGCAAAAGCGTGGGTCAGTGCAATGGCTAGTGCATCGGCGGCATCTGCCTGGGGTGTCGCCGACAGGCCGAGCAGCGTGGTGACCATATGCTGCACCTGGCTTTTATCAGCGCCGCCCTGTCCGGTTACCGCTTGCTTAATCTGCCGAGCGGCATACTCCGCGATACTCAGCCCATGGTTAGCCAAGCAAACCAATGCTGCGCCGCGGGCTTGGCCTAGTTTGAGGGCCGAATCAGCATTTTTAGCCATAAAAACCCGCTCTACTGCAACAGCATCAGGGCGGTGCAGGCCAAACACTTCGCTAATACCGGCATATATTTGCGCCAAACGCTGCTCCAGTGCACCATCAGCCGTACGAATGCAGCCACTGGCCACATAGCGAGGCTTCACGCCTATTAGATCAATCACGCCGTAACCGGTGATACGTGAGCCTGGGTCAATGCCTAAAATTCTGACCGTGGTCGCCAGCTGTTTTTCGTCCATGGATTTTTCTCTTGGCACTGCCTAAAACAAAAACACCGACGCTAAGCGTCGGTGTTGTACTCGTCAAAACGTGAAGGCGGTCTTACTCGCCCGCTGCTTCCGCTTTGGCTTTTTGGCGTAAGCGAATGTTCAGCTCTTTGAGCTGATCAGCGCTGACTTCACCCGGTGCATCGGTCATCAAACAAGCAGCACTTTGGGTTTTCGGGAAGGCGATGACTTCACGAATGGTTTTCGCACCGGCCATGAGCATGACTAAGCGGTCCAGACCGAAGGCCAAGCCGCCATGGGGCGGTGCGCCGTACTGCAAGGCATCTAGCAGGAAGCCGAACTTCTCTTGCGCTTCCTCTTCGCCAATACCCAAAATTTCAAACACGGTGCTTTGCATGATTTGATTGTGAATACGGATAGAGCCGCCACCCAGTTCGGTACCGTTAAGCACCATGTCATAAGCGCGAGAAAGCGCTTTAGCCGGGTCTGCTTTCAGCTCTTCCGGCGAGCAGGAGGGCGCTGTAAACGGGTGGTGAAGCGGGCTTAGACGGCCATTGTCGTCGGCTTCGAACATGGGGAAGTCAACGACCCACAGCGGCGCCCAGGCTTGAGTGTAAAGGTTCAGGTCGGCACCCAGCTTGACACGCAGCGCGCCAATGGCTTCGTTGACGATACGCGCTTTATCCGCACCGAAGAAGATAATGTCACCATCTTCAGCGCCGACACGATCAAGCAGCTCTTCGACCACGTTTTCCATGAACTTAACGATCGGCGACTGCAGGCCATCTAGCCCTTTGGCACGCTCGTTCACTTTGATCCAGGCAAGGCCTTTAGCACCGTAGATACCTACGAACTTGGTGTATTCGTCGATCTCTTTACGGGAAAGCTTGGCACCACCCGGTACTTTAAGAGCCGCCACGCGGCCATCTTCTGCCTTGGCCGGCCCTGAGAACACATTGAAACTAACCTGCTGCATCAGGTCGTCAACGTCGGTGAGCTCCAGCGGAATACGCAGATCGGGTTTATCCGAACCAAAGCGATCCATGGCTTCTTGCCAAGTCATTCGCGGGAATTCCGGCAGTTCGACGCTCAGCACTTCCTGGAACAGTTGACGAATCATGGCTTCGGTAATGCCCATGATGTCGTCTTCTTCCACGAAAGAGGCTTCGATATCGATCTGTGTGAATTCAGGCTGACGGTCAGCGCGCAGGTCTTCATCGCGGAAGCACTTTGCGATTTGGTAGTAGCGGTCAAAACCCGCCACCATCAGCAGCTGCTTAAACAGCTGGGGAGACTGTGGCAGTGCAAAGAAGCTGCCCGCGTGAGTACGGCTAGGCACGAGGTAGTCCCGGGCACCTTCAGGCGTGGCTCGTGTCAGCACAGGCGTTTCAATATCTAGAAAGCCTTGGTTTTCTAGGTAAGCACGTACGTTATGAGAAATACGCGAACGAAGCCGCAGTTTTTCGATCATATCCGGGCGGCGTAGATCAATATAGCGGTGTTTCAGACGCACTTCTTCACCGACTTTGCCATGCTCATCAAGCTGGAAAGGCGGTGTCGCTGCGCTATTCAGTACTTCAACTTCTTTGGCCAGCACTTCAATCATGCCGGTGGGCATGTTGGGGTTCTGGGTGCCTTCAGGACGCAGCCGAACACGACCAGTAATGCGCAGAACATATTCGCTGCGTGCACGGTCGGCATTAGCAAACGCCTCGGCGGTATCGGGGTCTACGACAAACTGAGCGATACCATCACGGTCACGCATGTCGAGAAAAATAACCCCACCGTGGTCACGACGGCGGTGAACCCAACCGCAAACGGTGACCGTTTGATCCACCAATGTTTCGTTAAGCTGGCCGCAATAATGGCTGCGCATGTCTAATCCTGTTCTGTTTCGTGGCAATTAAGTTGTCTTGAGCCTTTAAAGGCCCTGACAGCCGCGGCTACGCCGCGGCGCCTTTTTTCGTTGACGTGCTGCCGACATCGCTTTTCGCGCTACCCGCTGCTTGTCCGTCGGCAGCTAAATTCTTTTTGCTACCTGTTTTGAAATCAGTTTCGTACCAACCGCCACCCGCTAAGCGGAACCCGGCTGCTGAGACCAAGCGCTCTAGATCATCTTGCTGACACGCAGGACAGCTTGTTAACGGATCGGCGCTAATTTTCTGAAGTTTTTCCATGCGATGGCCGCAGGCCTTGCACTCGTACTCATAGATGGGCATGTTGATGGCTCCTGAAAAGCTCAACTCCGACAGGTTTTATGTTGACAGTGTCGTGGCAAACTTAATGCTACCAGGCTGACAATATGTGGCCTGTCGGGATAAATTCCAAGACTGCGGTCGATAGAGCGGTCATTATACCCTTTTGTGCCCCCTGCCGAGCAAGGCCAAGCGGCTTTCGGCAGTTAATGGAGAAATAAAATGCCCAATGCGGTCATACTGGATGCCCAAAGCCTTGGCCCTGACATTGATTTGACGGCTATTCGTGATGCCGTCACGCACTTAGAAATACATCAGCAAAGCACCACAGCGCAGGCGCGTGAACGCCTAGCAGATGCTGAAATCGCCGTCGTCAATAAAGTAAGGCTGGATGCTGAGACGCTTTCACAGCTTCCTTCGTTACGATTGATCTGCGTGCTGGCCACTGGCTTGAATAACATTGACCTAGATGCTGCCAAAGCCCACAACATTATCGTTAAAAACGTGTCGGCCTATGGCACCGCCAGTGTGTCGCAGCACACGCTGATGCTGATGTTATCACTGGCGAATCGCTTACCCCGCTATCAGGCGGATATTGCCGATGGGAAATGGCAAGCGAGTGATTTTTTCTGCTTACAAGATCATCCAACACTCCAGCTTGCTGGCAAGCAGTTGGTGATGGTAGGTCAAGGAGAGCTGGGGTCTGAAGTGGCTCGGCTTGCAGAGGCGTTTGGTATGCAGGTCACGTTTGCCGCCCGTCCTGGCAACGAGCAAAACGATCAGCGACCTTCGCTGGATGACCTGCTGCCCTCGGCAGATGTGATTAGCCTGCACTGCCCACTGAACGATGCTACTAAGCACCTTCTCAACAAAGAGCGTCTAGCAAAAGCCAAGTCGTCGCTGCTAATCGTCAATTGTGCTCGTGGCGGTATTATTGATGAAGAAGCCGCGCTGGAAGCGCTTCGTAGCGGTAGCATCGGTGGTCTAGCCGTCGATGTGCTACCTGCCGAACCACCCAGAGATGGACACGCACTATTAGATGCGCTGGCGAATGCAGAACCTCTCAATCTGATCGTAACGCCGCACAACGCGTGGATCACGCCCGAAGCACGGCAAAACATCGTCGGCTTAACCGCCGACAATATTCGTGCGTGGCAGACAGAGAATCACTAACTTGCCAGCTAGGCACACTAAACGTGTGCCTAATAGGTCGAAAAGTGGTCAGGAGCGTGATGAGCATCCAGTGTTTCAAGTGTGACATGGGTCACCCGCGCCCCTTCTGGGCCCTGCCAAAGCCATTGGCTAAGCTCGGCAACGGCTGAAGAGGGCCCGCACATTAGCACTTCAACCCTGCCATCAGGCAGGTTCTTAGCGTAGCCGGTTAAGCCACGCATCAATGCCTGCTCTTGAGTGGCACGCCGGTACCATACTCCCTGCACTTTTCCTGTTACGTAGGCACGTACGCAGCAATGGGCCATGACAAACTCCTCCGTCGTTAAAGCAGCTCATGCTTAACCAGAACAGCGCTATTGCGGGGCACCAGTGGACGCCCACGTCGTAGTAGCAACGAGCGTGTGAACGCTGCACCAAAGAGTAAGATAAGCGAGCTGTAGTATACCCATAGTAAAATCATAACCACCGAACCCGCCGCACCATAGGTGGATGCCGTGGCCGTGTAGGCGAGGTAAATGGTAATAACACTGCGACCAATGGTAAACAGCACTGCTGTCACCACCGCACCAATGAAGACATCCTGCCAGCGTAGCACTACATCGGGCAGCACTTTAAAAATAGTCGCAAACAGCAGAGCGACCATGGCAAGCGATATTAACGACTCGGCGGTGGTGGTTAGTAGGCTTGCAAATGGCAACAGGTCGTTTGTCGCGTCTAGCATGCCGCGAAGCACCACTCCAAGCACTAGCGACACCAGCAAAATAAAGCCGATAGACAGTACAACGGTTAACGATAACAAACGGTTTTTGATAAAAATAAGTGCGCTGTTGCTATTTGGCTTCGCTCTAACCCCCCAAATGGTATTCAGCGAGAACTGCATCTGCGCAAATACGGTCGTTGCACCGATTACAAGGGCAATAAAGCCAAGAATTGTGGGCAGAACCCCCGACTCTTCAATGCGAGACTGGGCAACCGCCTGCTCTATTGCCAAGGCAGCTTCTGTGCCTAAGGTTCCTTGTAACTGCGCCACGATCTGACCATGAGCCGCCTCTTCGCCGAGGACCACGCCAATCACTGTAACCGCAATAATCACCGTGGGAGCTAACGAGAACAGCGTGTAGAACGCCAGCGACCCGGCGTAGCTAAACGCGTTACGCTCAAGCCAGAGTGACGTTGCATCTTGAATTACCTTCCACCAAAAAACGAGCGTGCGCTTAAGCATCATCACATTCCCTTAAAAGCAAATCACAGCGTTTTCATACAACGCTTATATACTGATTAATCAATAAGCATACCCAATGAAAACGCTCAGCGCAGGTATGATTGCGTTGCAGAGGCTGATGGGGCCGACCATAATGGCCACGCTTTATTCTCACATTTTCAGCAATCAAGGACACGCAATGAACTCAGATGCAGCTCGGTCTGTAACGTCTTATGACTTTGATTGCTTAGTATTTATTGGTCGCTTTCAGCCTCCCCATTTAGGCCACCTTGCCATCATCCGTGAAGCCCTTAAACAGGCTCGACAGGTAATCGTCATGGTGGGCTCCTCCTGGCAGGCGCGCTCGCTTCGTAACCCGTGGCATTTTGATGAGCGCCAAGCCATGATCCGCTCAGGATTTGATAATGCGGATAATCAACGACTTGAAATCACTCCGCTTCTGGATGCGCTTTACAACGACGATGTATGGGTCAGGGACGTGCAGCGGAAAGTGCGCGATTTAGCAGCTCCCGCCAATGCACGGTTGCCAAGGATTGGTCTAATCGGCGCAAATCGTGGGCAGTCCAGCTACTATTTATCGCTTTTTCCCCAATGGGAGTCGGTGAGTGTACCGCTCGTGGAGGGCATTTCGGCCAGCCAAATTAGAGAGCGGCTTTTCCGCTCACCTGGCTCAACCGATGATTATCTCAGTACGGGGGCTTACCATGACTTGCCCCCTGGCGTGGTAGAAAGCGTGGGTAAATTCTGCAAAGGCGAGGCCTATCATCGACTATTGGAAGAGCAGCAGTTGCTCGATCAGTATCGACAAGCATGGTCACAGGCGCCCTACCCACCCATCTTTGTCACCGTTAACGCGGTGGTTGTGCAGTCAGGGCACGTGCTACTGGTGAAACGTACTGCGGCGCCCGGCAAAGGCCTATTCGCGCTACCCGGCGGGTTTATCAACCCCCATGAGCGATTACTAGATGCCTGCTTACGTGAGCTGCGCGAACGGTTGCGCTTAAAAGTGCCAGAACCGGTATTGAAAGGCTCTCTGCGAGGTCAGCGGCTGTTTGATGAGCCCCACCGTAGCTGGCGAGGGCGCACACTGGCCGAAGCGTTCTACTTTGCTTTACGCCCAGACCAGCAGTTACCGCGCCTTAAACCTGTTAAGGGCGGCGACCATGCCCGTTGGGTGGCACTCGCCGACTTGGAGCCAGAGAGCCTCTTTGAAGATCACTTCTTTATTATTCAGAATTTCCTCGGCCTGCCTGCGGATTTTGGGTCCCTTTAAGCCTGCAGGAAATCACGCGGCAGTTTCATCATCTGCCGCCATAGGCGCTCTACTCCCGGCTTGTGGACCAGCGAGCAGCGATAGAGGCGAATTTCCAGCGGGATATCCCAGCTCTCATCACCGGCTCGCACAAGCTTGCCGCTTTTTAGCTCCTCGCGAATACAGAAGTCTGGAATCCAGGCAACCCCTACGCCTTGCAATACCATGCCCTTTAAGCCTTCAGCCATGGCGGTTTCATAGACGGTTCTTAGCTTCATACGCAGCGGGTCGTTTTTCAGCAGCATCCGCACGCTGCGACCTAAAAACGCCCCCTGGGTATAAGCCAGATAAGGAATGGAGCTATCGCGCTGCAAAGAGAACAACGGTTTCCCATGCTCGTCAGGCAGCGAAACAGGAAGCATCTTGACCTTACCGATAGAAAACGAAGGAAATACCTCCGCATCTAATTGCATTGTGGCGAAAGGGTCGTAGTAGGCCAGCATTAAGTCACAGTTCCCCTCACGCAGCACATGAATGGCTTCGCCAACGTTCATGGCAACCAAACGCGTTGGCAACTCCCCTAACCCTTTTTGTAGCCTAGAAATCCACGGCGGATAGAAGCTGAGCGCTAACGAGTGCGCCGCGACGATATCTAACGCTTCGTTGGCAATGGATAGCCCTCGCAAATGGCTGAGCGATTCGTTTAACTGTTCGACTAAGTTGCGGGCAGTCACCAAAAAAAGCTGCCCTTCTGAGGTTAAGCCAATCGGTGTCGTTGATCGGTCCACTAAGGTGACGCCAACTGCCTGCTCTAATGCCCGAATACGCCGACTAAACGCAGGCTGGGTGACATGGCGCTGTCGGGCAGAGGCAGAAAAACTGCGGGTGTTCGCCAGTGCGACGAAGTCTTCTAGCCATTTTGTTTCTAGATTCACCCATGACTCCTGTTATTTGAACGTTGATGGCTTGCGTCATTTGGTTGGGGCAAACGATTACTGTACGGGTGCCATTAAATAAGCAGCACGGGACACGACTTTTTTCCACATGGGGCGCTGACTCACTTCATCGAGAGTCACTCGGCGGCACTTGGAAAAATCGGCTTCCAGCATGGTGGCAACATCGTTGGCAAAATCGGCGCTGGGAATGAACGCAGTGATTTCAAAATTCAACCGAAACGATCGGTTATCAAGATTCACCGTACCTACAGTGGCGGATGAATGGTCGATAAGCATGACTTTTTGATGTAGAAACCCAGGTTGATAACGGTATATTTTTACACCCGCTTTTAACATATCCGGCAAAAAAGAGAACGCAGAGAGGAATACCAGCAAATGGTCGGGGCGCTCCGGGATCATGACGCGCACGTCGACGCCTCGCATAGCTGCCAATCGTAAAGAGTCTTGGACGCCCTGATCAGGTACGAAATAGGGGCTCGTAACCCAAAACCGCTGGTTAGCGCTATGAATCAGCTGCTGAACAA
>NZ_JAMZBE010000116.1:0-11577 GCF_024158645.1 Halomonas sp. 707B3 | reverse complement strand
CCGCCGTTGCCGTTGAGCTCATGGATTAAACACTCACCGCAGCATCACACAGTACAATTCCCATCCGCGTCTTGGCAGCCACTATGCCAAGGCGCGCATATCTTCTTTATGATCGCGATCACTCGATTCAGCGCTTGCCATTGCCTGCCAATCCAACTGCTCCAGAGGCTGCTCCGCCTCTTCGTCATCATGTACGTCAGGTACTGGGGCCTCCTCAACAATACGGAACTGCCCCGCATACTCACGCATCTGCAGCGCTTCTTGGGTTAACCCCTCGGCGCTTTGTGCCGTTTGGTTGACCAGGCGCATCGTATCTTGAGTCGTCGCGTCGATTTGCGTGACAGCAACGTTCACTTCTTCAATACCGCGACGCTGCTCTTCAGAGGCTTTGGCCATTTGAGCCATCAAGTGCTCAACCTGAGTCGCCGCTTGCATGATTGCCCGAGTGTGCTCGCCTGCCTGTTGAGAAAGTTCGCTACCCTGCTCAACGCTTTTACTGGAGGCCTCAATACGTGCACGAATATCGTGAGCAGCATCGGCACTGCGCGTTGCCAGCGCCCTAACTTCACTAGCCACTACAGCAAATCCGCGTCCATGCTCGCCAGCCCGCGCCGCCTCTACAGAGGCGTTCAATGCCAAAATATTGGTTTGGAACGCAATGCTTTCGATCACCTTGATAATGCTTTGAATTTCTTCGGAGTGCTCGTTGATAGACTGCATGGTGGCAATAAACTGAGCGATCACTTCATCGCCCTGCTGCGCTTTATGAGACACGTCGGTGGTAGAGCGATTTACATGCGCTGCGCTTTCCGCGTTTTGATTCACCGTCGCTGTGAGCTGCTCAAGGCTCGCGGCCATCTGCTGAAGCGCCGATACTTGAGAATCGGTTTGTCCAGCCAACTGCTGGCTTTGTGTTGCCATGGCTTGGCTATCGCTATACACCTGCTGGCTGCTGTTATTGAGGTGATTCACGGTGGTGGTTAACGAGCGCTGCATATTCGCCAGCTCGCTAAACAGCAGGCCAATTTCATTATTGGCGTGCGCTTCCACCGGGGAGGATAAATCGCCCTTGGCAATACGCTTGAAGTGTTGAGTAATAACCCGCAGCGGCCGCAGCACGTTACGACGTACCCCCCACACCACCACGCCTACCACCAGCAGCGCCAGCACGACGACCCCAACTACGCCCATGAAGAGCAGCGATGAGACGTTCTCGAAACGCTCAGACAAGCCAGCGCCACGGGCCACCGAATAGCCGTAAAACGCTTCTGCGGTGTTAACAAACTGCTGACTGCTATCATCAACCCGAGATTCGCCAGAAAGAAAGCCGCGCACATCGCGCTCTTCTAGCATCATCATCTGCAGGCTAAGGTTGTTATTTACCAGGGATTGAAAATTGCTCGCCAACTGGCCGACCAGCTCGGGCTGCTCCCCCTCCGGAAAGCTCGCTTGGAAAGCTTCAAAATGCGTGGCCGCCGATGCCAGCAACCGATCCGACTCTTCCAGAAGCGGCTCTGGACGATCAAACGAGGGAGTGCGAATCAGCTCAGCTGCCCGATTCATCTGTACCCTGGCACGCAACAGCTGTGTGTAAGCGCTATTTAGCTCGCGCACCTGAGCCATGTCGCGCTGCTGCATCGATGTAAAGGCATCGCGGCCAAACTGGTTGGCAAAAAGCCCTAAGCCACCAATGGCGAGCACAAGGCCAGTAAAAGTCACGAGTACCAGCGTCCAACTCGCCTTGACGCTTAAATTATTGATAAATTTCATGGTGCACCCCGTCGAGATAGAAATGATCAGCTTTTTTGCAGCGGTAGCCACAGCTGTAAACGTCGGCGGATCTCGAACAGCGCCTGCTCGTAAGCGTCCAACTTACTGATCAGACGAGGGTCACGGATGTCCCAGAATAGAATTTCGCCTGCTTTCCCTTGCCAATCGCGGCACGCCTGCTGAGCTTTGTCACACAGCACGATCACTACGTCGAACGTTTCGTTCTCGAACTGATCCAGCGACTTACTGTGCAGCCCATCTGTCGAAAGACCCTGCTTTTTTAAGGCTTCAAGGGTTAGCGCATGGGGCTCATCGGGTTCAGAGCCTGCACTGAAGGATTCGAAGCGATCACCGGCCATATGGCGAAGTAGCACTTCTCCCATGAGAGAGCGCGCAGAATTGGCATTACAGAGAAAGAGCACGCGACGCTTCGACATAAATAAACAACCTCTTATTTAATTTTACAGCCCAACCATACACCCAGATGATGACGGCAATATTGCAACCTGAACGGCCTGCTAGAAATATACGATAAAACATATATCATAAGTGTTATTGATCGCATTTACTCACTAAGGAGCCCTCATGGCCCTACTTGAGGATTTACCCAACCTAGACCCTGCACTCTTCCGCACGCCCAGTCTAGACTCGCTAGGGCTGCCGTCCTCTACACAACCTGCCCCTAAGATTTTGCTGCTGTACGGATCCCTACGCGAGCGCTCATTTAGCCGCTTGGCGGTCGAAGAAGCCGCCCGCCTGCTGAACGCGATGGGCGCTGAAACACACATTTTTAATCCGCGCGGCCTGCCGCTTCCTGATGCCGAAGATGCCGAAGATGCCGAAGATGCCGAAGATGCCGAAGATGCCGAAGATGCCAGCCATCCTAAGGTGGAAGAGCTGCGCTCCCTAGCACAGTGGGCAGATGGGATGGTGTGGTGCTCGCCAGAGCGTCACGGGGCGATGACAGGCATTATGAAAGCACAAATTGATTGGATACCCCTGGCGTTGGGCGGCGTACGCCCTACCCAAGGCAAAACCCTGGCCGTGATGCAGGTCTGCGGTGGTTCACAATCTTTTAACACGGTGAACCAGCTGCGCATTTTGGGCCGCTGGATGCGCATGGTGACGATCCCTAACCAATCGTCCGTACCCAAAGCCTTTATGGAGTTCGATGACAACGACCGCATGAAGCCCTCGCCGTTTTATGATCGCATCGTGGATGTCATGGAAGAACTCGTAAAATTCACTCTACTGGTACGAGAGCGCAGCGACCTGCTCACCGACCGATACTCAGAGCGTAAAGAGAGCGCCGAAGAGCTCTCCAAGCGCGTTAACCAGCGGGCCATCTAATCAAGGAGCGAGCATGTCACATCAGGAGCAAGCAGCCCCCAGCAGTGCTGACATGGGGCTTTTCGAACGCTATCTGTCGCTTTGGGTCGCCGCTGCGATTGTGGCCGGTATTGCGCTAGGCCAGTGGGCTCCCGCCATTCCCGAGGCTCTTTCACACTTTGAATACGCGCAGGTGTCGATCCCGATCGCCGTACTGATATGGGCGATGATTTTTCCCATGATGGCGCAAATTGACTTTAGCGCGATCGCTGGCGTGCGCCGCCAGCCAAAAGGGCTGGCCATCACCACCACGGTGAACTGGCTCATCAAACCCTTCACCATGTTTGCCCTGGCATGGCTATTTTTTATGGTGATTTTTAAACCTTGGATCCCTGATGCGCTGGCCAGCCAGTACCTTGCGGGGGCCATTTTGCTGGGCGCTGCGCCCTGCACGGCGATGGTCTTCGTCTGGAGCTACCTAACGCGGGGCGATGCGGCCTATACGCTGGTACAAGTCGCCCTCAACGACCTCATCATGCTGTTTGCCTTTGCGCCGATCGTGGTCTTGCTGCTGGGTATTTCCAATATTCAGGTACCCTGGGATACGGTGCTACTGTCGGTAGTGCTCTACATCGTCATTCCCCTGGCGGCAGGCTACCTCACGAGGAAAACCCTTATCGCTAAGCGCGGTGCCCAGTGGTACGACAACGTCTTTATGAAGCGCATTGGCCCGGTCACGCCGATGGGTCTGATCATTACGCTGGTCCTGCTTTTCGCGTTTCAAGGCGATGTCATTCTGAACAATCCACTGCATATCGTATTGATCGCCATTCCGCTAATTCTGCAGACGTTTTTGATCTTCTTCATTGCCTATGGCTGGGCGAAAGCGTGGCGCGTACCGCACACTATTGCTGCACCTGGGGCGATGATTGGTGCCAGCAACTTTTTTGAGCTTGCCGTGGCCGCCGCCATTGCGCTGTTTGGCCTGCAATCGGGCGCTGCTCTAGCAACGGTGGTGGGTGTACTGGTAGAGGTACCGCTGATGCTGGCCCTGGTGCGCATTGCCAATAACACGCGTCAGCACTTCCCTACTCATGCTTAAGGAGCCTGCTTGATGGCGCACTATTTGATTTTTCTCGGCTCGACCAGAACGTCAACGCCTCCCGCGCCCGCCCGCCTGGGCGAGCGGGTAGCCAAAGCGTGCTTGCAGTTACTCAGCGCACAGCGCGATACGACGGCGGAGATTATTGACCCGCTCTCACTCGATTTGAGCGGCCCGTTTAAACCGCATTTTGCCTACTCCGCCTCTACGGTTCCGGATGATCTGGACGCCCTGGCAATAAAAATTGATCAAGCAGATGGCTACGTCATGGTCAGCCCTGAGTACAACCACGCCATGAGCCCAGCACTGAGTCATTTACTGAATCACTTTGGCGCGTCGCTATTTGCGTTTAAACCCAGCGCCATCGTCACCTACTCCATGGGCCAGTGGGGCGGCACCCGCGCTGCGGTGAATATGCGTTCGTTTCTATCTGAGCTGGGCTGCTTGCCTGTCTCAGCGATGATACATATCCCAAAGGCTCATGAAGCCCTCGATAGCGATGGGCAATTTCGTGCAGAGCAAGAGCGCTGGGAAGGCTATTTTGGCCGCACGCTAGCACAGTTGATATGGTGGGCAAACGCGGCCAAAGCGCACAAGGCCAAGCAAGATCCTACTAGCCTATCGCCAGCTATTAACCAAACACCCTCTCAGCGTGACGCCCCTTAATGTCAGTCACTATCTACCACAACCCCAACTGCGGCACATCGCGCAACACGCTGGCCATGATCAAAGCCTCAGGGGAAGATCCTGACGTGATCCACTACCTGGAAACGCCGCCCAGCCGAGAGCGGTTGGTAGCGCTGCTGGCGATGATGAAGCTGCCACCGCGAGAACTGCTGCGCCGCAAAGGCACGCCTTACGATGAGCTCACATTGGATGACCCTACGTTAAGCGATGATCAGCTTATCGACGTCATGCTGGCACATCCGATCCTCATCAATCGCCCTATCGTTATCACACCCAAAGGCGCAAAACTCTGCCGACCTTCCGAACAGGTATTGGCGCTGCTGAAGCGGCCAGTGGCGCACTTTGTGAAAGAGGATGGTGAGCATGTTGACTACCCACCCACGTAAGAGGCGCTCAAGAAGCGATGGACCCGATCATTGAAATAGAAGAAAAAGCTGCCGCTTTTATCAAGCAACAAGGGGGCGTGGTCACGGTACGGTTTTCACCCCGTCACGGCTGCTGCGGAGGCACGTCGCGCATCGCCATCGCCGAGACGTCTGCCCCCAAAGAGACCTCAACGTTTGAATGCCACCAGCTGCAAGGAGCGACGCTCTGGATAGCCCCGGAGCTTACCCATCAGGGCTTACGACTCCGGGTGGAAGGGTGGTGGAAGCTGCAGCGGCTATTCGTCGATGGTGCCCCGCTACGCGCTGGGCACTAGGACACGCCCGCGCCGTGAATCGGCATGGTGCACATCGCTCACGCTGCCTGCTTAGGCAATGCAAGGGCCATCATAGAGCTTGCCGCCACCAAGGCAGCCGCCACCCAAAGGCAGGCACTCAGGCCGTATTCCATGTAGAGCCACCCGGAGAGCAGCGTGCCGACCAAGCGCCCCATGGCATTGGCCATATAGTAAAACCCTACGTCCATCGAGACGCCGTCAGCGCGGGCATAGTGAACGATCAGATAACTGTGCCAACTGGAGTTCACGGCAAACAGCACGCCAAACGCCAACAGGCCCACCACCAGCCAGCCCACCTGCGCCAAGGGAAGTAGCGCTAGCACAATGGCCAAAACGGCCAGGGCGGCGGCCCAGCCAGCGGTGATGGTTCTCGCATCGCCTTTTAGTAAGGCAGTGAGCTTCGGCGCTTGGGTTTGCACTCCGCCGTACCCAATAATCCAAGCCGCTAATAGACCGCCCACGGTCCAGTGGCTCCAGCCGTGCTGATCATAAAGAAAGACCGGCAGCGCCACGACAAACCACACATCACGAGAAGCAAACAGACAAAACCGCGCGGCAGAGAGCACGTTGATAGCACGGGATTTTGAAAAGATCTCGGAGAACTTGGGTTTGACTTTTTGCTTGCCCAAATCCGCCTTGAGGCGCCAGAGCGATAGTAGCAGCACAGCACCCAGCATGATGGCCATGGCAATGACCGCCCCACGAAAGCCAATCAGCGTGAGCAGCACACCGCCAACAAAAAAGCCCAGGCCTTTCAGGGCATTTTTAGAGCCGGTCAACATAGCGACCCAGCGGTATAAGGCGCTGTTGGCATTGGCACTCGTGGCCGGCACCAGCACCTTCACGGCGCTTTTAGCGCTCATTTTATTGAGGTCTTTGGCAATGCCCGACAGCGCCTGGGCGGCCATTACCCACACAACGGTCAACATACCAGCAGGGACCATTAGCATGGCGAGCGCCACAATTTGCAGCCCTAGCCCCACATTCATAGTGCGGTTCAAGCCCAGTCTCGCCCCTAGCCAGCCGCCCACCAAGTTCGTTACCACGCCAAACGCTTCATAGAACAGAAACAGCATGGCGATTTGCAGCGGCGAGTAGCCGAGCTGGTGGAAATACATTACCACCAGCATCCGCAGCGCCCCGTCGGTAATGGTGAACGCCCAGTAGTTGCCGGTAATCAGCATGTACTGGCGCACCTCGAACGGTAGCGCCCTGACTTTATCCAGCAGCGATTCAGCCACGGCCAACCGGCTCCCCACCCACCATACGTGCCAGCTCGGCGGTACGATTGGCGTAACCCCACTCGTTGTCGTACCACGCGTAGAGCTTTAACTGAGTGCCGTTCACCACCATGGTAGAGAGGGCATCAATAATTGAGCTGCGCGGGTCGGTGCGGTAGTCGATCGATACCAGCGGGCGCTCTTCATAGCCCAGAATGCCTTTGAGGGGGCCATCGGCGGCAGCCTTGAGCACTTGATTCACCTCCTCGACGGTCACTTCCCGCTCAAGCTCGAACACCATATCGGTGAGAGATGCGTTAGCCAGCGGTACGCGAATCGCGTGGCCGTTTAGCTTGCCTTCAAGCTCAGGAAAAATCGCCGTAATGGCTTTCGCTGAGCCCGTGGTGGTGGGGATTAGGCTCATACCGCAGGCGCGGGCCCGGCGCAGGTCTTTGTGGGGTGCATCCAAAATGGTTTGGGTATTGGTAATGTCATGCACGGTGGTCATGGAACCGTGACGAATACCAAAATGCTCAAGAATCACTTTGACGACCGGCGCTAGGCAGTTAGTGGTGCAGCTAGCGGCCGTGACAATACGGTGCTTGGCTGGCTCAAACAGGTGGTCGTTCACACCCACCACCACATTGAGCACGCCCTCCTCTTTCACCGGCGCACTCACCACTACGCGCCCAACGCCTTGATCCAGGTAGGCCTGTAGCTTGTCGGTACTTTTCATTTTACCAGAGCACTCGATGACCACATCGCAGCCCGACCAGTCGCTCTCTACAATGGTTTGATGGGCACTAAAGGCCACCTCATGACCATCAATGACAATAGCATCCTGACGCGCCGTCATGCCCTGCCCTGGCATCCATTGGCCGTGGACGGAATCAAACTCCAATAAATGGGCAAAGGTGGCCGCATCACCACCAGGGTCGTTAATACGCACCAACGCCACCTCGCCTGCCGCCACCTGCGGCCAAAGGCTGCGCAGCGCTAAACGTCCAATACGGCCAAATCCGTTAATACCGATGCGAAGTGACATAGGTCGACCCTCCAAATGTGCAATAAAGCCAAAGCCTATCGCTTATATACGAAAAATCATATATTGGTAGATAAAAAAACGCTGCTTGGAGGCCCGCTACGGTAGCGGGCCAACAAGCAGCGATCTATTTAGCCGTAACGGCCAGAAATATAGTCTTCGGTTTTCTTCTGTGCCGGGGTCGAGAACATCACTTTCGTGTCGTTATACTCGATGATTTCACCCAGGTGGAAGAACGCCGTGTAGTCCGCCACGCGCGCCGCCTGCTGCATGTTGTGCGTCACGGTCACGATGGTGAACTGCTCTTTCAGCTTATCCATCAAGTCTTCGATGGTGGCCGTGGAGATCGGATCCAGTGCTGACGTCGGTTCATCCATCAAAATGACGTCAGGCTGTACAGCGATCGCCCGAGCAATGCACAAACGCTGCTGCTGACCACCAGAGAGCGAGGTGCCCGGCTCTTGCAGCTTATCCTTCACCTCGTTCCACAAACCGGCATCGCGCAGGGCTTTTTCCACTAGCTCATCCTGGTCGGCTTTACGGCTCACCAAATCGTGCATACGCGGTGCGTAGGCGATGTTCTCGTAGATAGATTTCGGGAACGGGTTCGGCTTCTGGAACACCATCCCTACCCGGCGGCGCAGCGCCACTTCATCCATCTTGCCAGCATTCACATCCTGGCCGTCCATCTCTACCAGACCTTCAATATGCACGCTGGGAATCAAGTCGTTCATACGGTTCAAGCAGCGCAAAAAGGTCGACTTACCGCACCCCGAAGGGCCAATCAGCGCGGTCACATTCTTCTGAAACAGGTCGATATTCAGCCCTTTCAACGCTTGGCTCTTGCCGTACCACAGGTTGAGGTCGCGAACACGAATGCTGAGATCGTGGCATGCTTGCTCATTACGTGTGTAAGGCTGGCCAACATCTGGTGTATGCTGCTGATTCATAACGGGTGCTTGGCTATTCATAAAGTGTCCTCTTGGGCGCCGGCTTACCAGCGACGCTCGAATTTCTTGCGTAGCACAACGGCAAAGGCGTTGAGCGAAATCAGCACAGACAGTAGCACTAGGATGCCACCAGCGGTTTTTTCAACGAAAGCCTGTTCCGGCTCACCTGACCAGGTAAAGATCTGTGCAGGCATAACAGTTGCTGCCTGAGTAAAGGAAGCGCCCACATCCGGAATAAAGGCCACCATCCCCACAATGATCAGCGGTGCAGTTTCACCCATGGCCTGGGCCAAGCCGATAATCGAGCCTGTCATGATACCGGGCATCGCCAGCGGCAGAACGTGGTCGCGCACCACTTGCCAGCGCGAGCAGCCTACACCAAATGCCGCGTGGCGAATGGAATCCGGCACGCTACGCAGAGCGGTACGGGTGGCAATAATGATGACCGGAAGCGTCATCAGCGCCAGCGTCATACCACCTGCCAACGGTGATGAGCGCGGCACGCCGAAGAAGTTGATGAAAATCGCCAGACCCAGCAAACCAAACAGAATTGACGGAATCGCTGCCAGGTTGTTGATATTGATCTCAATAATCTGGGTAAAACGGTTATCCGGGGCAAACTCTTCCAGGTAAATAGCCGTCATCACGCCGATGGGGAAAGAGATCAACAGCGTCACGATCATGGTCATGATGGTACCGACCACCGCCGACAAGATACCGGCGTTCTCGGCGATTTTCGAATCCCCCGAACCGAAGAACGTTTTGTTGAAACGCAAATCAACCTGACCTGCAGCAACGCGCTCATCAATCTCCGCTTTTTCTTCGTCGCTTAGACGGTTCCGATGCCCTTTCAGGTACTGGTCCACTTCGCTGGTGGCTAGCATCCAGCGCTGCTCAGAGGTGCCGATCATTTCTGGGTTGTTGCGCAGCTGTAGCGGAATAACGCGTACCACCGTGCGGCTAATAAGTGGTATCAAATCCTGGTCAAACGCTTGGCGGCCATCGCGGCTCGCTTCTTCAGTGTAGCGAACTTCGGTATTGATATAAGCCTGCTGAAAAGCAGGTAGGCCTTTGCTCAGCATGTCAGCAAAGAACAGCACTAAGAATAGTCCTGCTAAGCCCAGCGCGCCCATGGAGGCCCACTTCAGGCGTGCCGACTTACGGTGACGCCGCTTAAGCTGCTGGCTGATCTCGTCAAAAGAGTGGCTCATCGAATCAGTTCCTCGGCGTTACAGGTTGTTCACGCGGTATTTTTCGCGGAAGCGGCGAATCATTAACACAGATACCAGGTTGAGCGTCAGGGTCACGACAAACAGCACAAGACCCAGCGCGAATGCAGAGAGCGTTTCGGCACTCTCGAACTCTTGGTCGCCAGTCAGCGATGCCACAATGCGTACGGTCACGGTGGTCATATCTTCTAGCGGGTTGGCCGTTAGGTTCGGGCGCATACCGGCCGCCATCACCACAATCATGGTCTCGCCCAGCGCTCGGGACATGCCCAGCAGTGCGGCAGAGATAATACCGGGCAGCGCCGCAGGTATAACCACGTCACGGATGGTTTCACCTTTCGTCATCCCTAGTGCCAGCGAGCCTTGGCGCATGCTGTCAGGTACGGAGTTGATCACGTCATCAGAGAGCGACGAGATAAACGGGATGATCATGATGCCCATCACGATGCCAGGGGCAACGGCGTTGTTATAAGAGGCATCCAGGCCAAAGAAGCCGGCGATGTTGACGATGATAGGCGCAACGGTAATGGCGGCGAAGAAGCCGTAAACCACCGTGGGAATACCTGCCAACACCTCGAGCACTGGCTTAGCGATCGTACGCACCCGCTGAGGAGCATACTCGGACATATAAACAGCTGACAGCAAGCCGATAGGCACTGCCACCAACAGCGCAATGGCAGTGATCATGAAGGTACCCGCGAACAGCGGTACCGAGCCAAATTCAGCGCTGCTACCGTCACCGCGTCCGGCGGCGGCTAGGAAGCTAGCCCCGGGGTTCCAAGTAGTGCCAGTAATGAAGTCCCAGAAGCTGTGCATTTGGAAAAAGCGCAGAGCTTCCGAGATGATCGAAAACAGAATACCGAAGGTAGTGAAGATCGAGATCATCGCCGCGCCGGTCAGCACCCAACGAATCACCCGTTCAATAGCCTGACGAGCATGAAAATGTGGCTTCACTTGAGCCACACCAACTGCCAAACCAGCCGCAGCGACCACTAAACTCGCTGCCAGCAAATACATTGGCGGAATATCCGCTCCTAACAACAGTAGCAGCAGTGAACCCAGCGCCCCCACCAGCACCGCAGGCCCTGCCGTTGAGAGAACAGCAAACCACGCATACTGATCAGGCTGTGCATACATCGCCGTGCCAGAAGCACGCACTCGCGCAGCCTTCGCTCGACCTACAAAAAAGGCCACTAGCCCAAGCAGCAAGAGCACTGTGCAAAAGAGTAAAAGTAGCTGGTTAGTTTGCATCGAATTTCTCTCGCATCACCTAATGAAATCGTGTTGGCTGCTACTTTGGATTAAAAACATGACAGCAATATGACAAAGGCAGCACACCCCAAAACAAATGGCCGGTAGCATTCGCTACCGGCCATGTACTCGCTATGTGCTAGCGATTATTTCAGGTCAGCCGCCACCAGCTTGGTGCGGTCAGCCACTTTCTGACGCGATTGCTCACGCTCTGATTCCGGCAGCGGAATCAGGCCGAGGTCGATCAGGTAACCATCGTCACCGATCATCTGATCT
>NZ_JAMZBE010000115.1:0-11710 GCF_024158645.1 Halomonas sp. 707B3 | reverse complement strand
GTCGTGGACAACGTCCAGTTTCGGGATGGAGAGCAGGTGGATGATCAAACTGGCAGAGACGCCGCCTGATGGTCATACACCAGATTTGACAATAACTCTCGCACACAATCCTGATAGTCATCTGGAATGACAATATTCATAGTCCGTTTCCTTGCTGGGCAGCCTAGTTAATGGCAAAACGTAAAGCGAAGTAGAGCGTCACAAAATAGTACCTTCAAATACCGTTCAAAAGGAGCGCCCATGGATGTCCTGTTAGAGAAAGCGCCATTGAGTGCAGGTGTGCTTTACCGTCTGCTATCTGGCAGCGTGTGCCCTCGGCCTATTGCCTGGGTGGCTACCCAAGATAAACGTGGTAACGCCAACCTTGCACCGTTCTCATTTTTCAACGTTGCCAGCATTGATCCGCCTGTTTTGGCATTCTCACCGTTACTGGACGGCAGCGCCCAGCCAAAAGACACGTTGCGTAATTTAAATGAAGTGGAAGAGTGCGTGGTGCATGTGGGCACGGAAGGACTTATTGAGGCGTTAAACACCACCAGCGCGAGCCTGCCCAGAGGCGAGGATGAGTTTGTACTCGCAGGGCTGGAAAAAGCCGCCATGCCGGGCGTGAGCGTACCGCGGATAGCTGCGGCACCGGTGGCGTTTGGTTGCAAACTGGTGGATGTCATTCGTTTTGGTGACCGGCCACTGGCAGGCAGCCTAGTACTGGTGCAGGTAGTCGCGATCCATGCAGATGATTCTGTATGGGATGGTCGTCACGTCAATATGGAAATACTTCAACCAATAGGCCGCTTAGCGGGCAGCGACTACGTGCGCATCACTGACCGTTTTTCCATTGAGCGACCAGCCTAGCCGACGACACGTTTTATTACATTCTGTTTAAGGCTAGCTAGGCTTAAGTCGTATATTCTTCCGCCGATAACAGTAGAAAGCAGCACTACGTAGGGGGAGAATTAATGCGGCGTACAAAAACATGGCTATTGGTAGTTGGGCTGTTAGCAGCGCCACTGGCGCAGGCAGAACTAACGGTGGGCATCGTTGCCCCTTCAAGCGGGGGGGCTGCCCCGTTAGGCATCGGTATGCAGCAGGGAATTGATACCTACTTTGCCAAGATAAACGCTGAAGGTGGCGTCAACGGCAATCAGTTGGCTTTAAAAGCCTATGATGATCAATATGCGCCGCTGCAGGCTGCCAAGCATACCCGTGATCTGGTAAGTGATGAGAACCTACTGGCCGCCGTTGGCAATGTGGGTACGCCCACCGCAGCGGTCACCATTCCTATTTATAACCAAGGGAAAACACTGCTGTTTGGTGCATTCACAGGGGCAGGTATTCTGCGCCGTTCGCCACCGGACCGCTATGTGATCAACTATCGGGCAAGCTACGTACAAGAGACCGCCACCATGGTGGATGGACTGCTTAGCGCAGGTATTCAACCGGAGGAAATTGCCTTTTTTACCCAAAACGATAGTTTTGGGGATGCGGGCTATAACGGCGCGATAAGTGCTATGCAAGCGCGGGGCTTCTCCAATACGGCTAACTTGGTTCATGGCCGCTTTACCCGTGGGACCCGGAATATCCATCAGGGCTTGGCGACTATTCTCCAAGCGCCAGTCACACCACGCGCGGTCATCATTGTTGGCACTTTCGGGCCGGCAGCAGATTTTATCCGTGAAGCTCGTCAAGACCTACCTGACACGCTTTTTCTTAACGTCTCGTTTGTAGGTAGCCAGGCGCTGTTAGAGGAGTTGGGTTCACGACGAGCAGAGGGCGTTATTGTGACGCAGGTGGTGCCACCGCTAGATGCTGACCTTCCTGCGGTAGAAGAGTATCGCCAAGCGCTGGCAGAGTATGCGCCAAACGCTGCCCCCGACTTTATCTCTCTGGAAGGCTACCTTGCGGCCAAGCTGTTTGTAGAAGGTGTAAAAGCCGCGGGTAGTAACCCTGATCGTGAAGCGGTTGTAGATGGCTTATTAAGCCTTGGCAGTATTGATATAGGCGTTGGGGAGCCGCTCACTCTTGGCCCGAATGACCATCAGGCAAGCGATGCTGTTTGGCCTACGGTTATCCGAAACGGCCAGTTCGAGCCGTTGGATTGGGCCAGCGTAGCTCAGTAACTCTCCTGTTTGCATTCTCTCTGACACGGCGAACTACTCTAATGAAAAAGACCATAAGTATCCGCGCTATGCTGATTAGCCTCTTTGTCGCCGCTGTACTGGGTGCCATTGTGCTAGCAGGAACGGGCTGGATGACCAACCAGCGTTTAATTAACGTTCAGCACTTCATTACCGACGAGGTGCTGCCGCTGCAGGACGCTAGCCGCAGCATGGTGCTTACCATGGGCGCTTTTGGACAGCGGCATGCTGATTTACTGGCGACTGATGATACGCAAGCGTTGGCGGACATCACTCCCCGCAGCGCATTAGAAGAGCGCTATGCTCAGGCTCGAGAGGGGCTTGCGGATATTGAGGAAACCGGTGCCGCTGGGCAGCTGTCTGCTTTGGATAACCACTTCCAGGCGCTGTTGACGGGCGATGAGGCGCTGGAAGGTGTGCGCCGCGATGCGCTGAATCTGCAGGTGCAAATGGCCGAACAGATTGCTCAAATGGAAGCTGCTATTACCAATGTGATGCACAGCGCCGAAGATATTGCTGGCCGCACAGCGCTGGCTCAAGTGCGTGAAGCGCGCATCCAACGTGAGCTAGTAGAAGCTTGGCGGCAGGAGGGAACAACTACACTGCCGACGCGGTTATTAGATGACATCTTTAGCGCGCAGGTGGATGTCGGGCGGCTAAGTAGCAACGCGCGTATGGCGGTTGCCACTCTTTCAGACCTAGGGCGCCAAATGATGCAGGTTGATAGCGTTGATGCGCTGGTTAACCTGCGCAGTAACCAAATTTCTCAGCAAGTCTCGCTAGCGCGCCAATCACTTGCTGCCATCGCCACTGCGCCGGACACCACGTTTGTACAGCGCGAAATGATTAAGCGGCTTGATGCGGTCATCGTCGAGCTGAACGGCCTGATGGTTGAAGATGCCGACTCAGTTTACGCCCTACGCCAGCAGCAGCTGACGTTAGGTGCCCAAGTGCAAGCGGCTCTGGTGAATGTTGCCCAGGCCACCACGCAAATGCGTAATGCGCTCAGTGATATTGAAGCTTACACGGTAGAGAAGGCAGCAAGTGCCAGCGATGAAGCCCAAACCCTGGCTAACGCAGGTCGTACGCTGCTGATTTTGGTAACGTTAGGCGTCATCGTAGTATTGGCCATCTTCGGCTGGCGCACCCTCGTGCGTGTGCTGGGCCCACTAGTGGCCATGCGGCGTCAGATGGAGAACATCAGCGGCGCTGCCGGTGAAAATGCCGACTTATCCATGCGCTTAGCCCTAGAGCGTAATGATGAGGTCGGGCAAGCGGCCCAGGCATTTAACCGCATGATGGATACCTTTGAAGGCATGGTGGCGAGAATTCGTGAAAGCGCCGAAGCCATTGCCGCGAGCAGCCGTCAGATTGCCGCCGGTAATGAAAACCTTTCCCAGCGGACCGATCAGCAGGCGGCATCGCTGGCTGAAACGGCCTCTAGCCTGGAACAGATAACCGCCACGGTAAAACAGACCGCTGACTACGCCGACCAAGCTAAAGGTGCCAGCGGTAGTGTGGATGAGCGAGCGCGTTCAGCGGGCGATGTTGCCAAGCGCACCACTGCTGCCATGAGCGATATCCGGCAGGCGAGCGAAAAGATTACCTCTATTATCAAAGCCATTGATGATATCGCCTTCCAAACGAACCTTCTGGCATTGAACGCTTCGGTAGAAGCCGCCCGGGCAGGAGAGCAGGGGCGTGGTTTCGCGGTGGTTGCCCAGGAAGTACGTAAACTAGCAGGGCGCAGTGCGGAAGAGGCGGCGCAAATTCGCCACCTAGTAGACGACAGCGTGAAAAAAGTGAGTGAAGGCGAACAGCTGGTAAATGCCTCCAGCCACCACTTGCAGGAGATCATCGACAGCCTATCCGAAGTGACTCGCTACGTAACGGAAATTGCCGGAGCGACCAAAGAGCAGTCGGCGGGTATCGACCAGATTAACCAAGCGATCTCGCAGTTGGATCAGGTCACGCACCAAAATGCCCGCTTGGTACAAGAAGCCTCTACCGCTAGCCAGACCTTGGACGATCGCGCAGGCGATATGCACACGCTGGTCAGCCGCTTCCACGTGAGTCACAGCCCTGGACAGCATCAGGCTGCGCTACCTGCGAAGCAGGATACCGCCCGCCTGACCTGATCGAAAGCTTGAACCTTTACCGATAGCTAGCAGCGAACACCGGAAGGTGTTCGCTGTTTTTTTAGTAAGCGGTTGAACTTTAGACGTATTGCCTACACTGATAAGAGAAATGCGACTGACAAAGAGGCAATATGACAACCCTAGTGATTGGTGCCAATGGTCAAATCGGTAAACAGTTTTGCGAGCTAGCTAAGCAGTCTGGCACGCCTATTAAAGCCATGATTCGCAGTGAGGAGCAGGCCGCTTGGTTCCAGGAGCGGGGTATTCAAACCGTGGTGGGCGATCTTGAAGGTGACTTTGAGCACGCCTTTGAGGGCTGTGATCAAGTCGTCTTTACCGCCGGTTCTGGTCCCCATACCGGGCCAGATAAAACGTTGATGATCGATCTATTTGGGGCGATTCGTGCGGCGGACATTGCCAGCCAGCACGGGCTGTCGCGCTATATCATGGTCAGCGCCATTCGGGCGGAAAAACCGCTGGAAGCCCCAGAGAAAATGCGCCCCTATATGGCGGCCAAATTTGCGGCGGATGCTCATCTTCGTCATAGCGATGTCTCCTATGTAATTCTAAAACCAGGCCGCCTCACCGATGATGCGCCGACCCATAAGTTTGCCAGTACCGTCGAAGAAGCGGGGGATAACCAAATCTCTCGGGCCAACGTGGCCTATGCATTGCTACGTGTGGTGCAAACCCCTGGCCTCATCAATCAAGAAGTCACGCTGCTTGATGGCCAGCGGCCTATCGACGCGCTGCTCTAGTGCTCGTTATTTAAGTACTAAGTAGCCAAAAGCCCGCTGGTTCTCAGCGGGCTTTTTTGTACTGAGTGAAATGACCTGACGGTGTAGTAAGGGTGTACTACCCGCCTGAGCGCGGCGCTTGCTAGTCTCAATAAACACGTCTATTGCGTGTGCTCCACCTCGACACAATCACAAGGAGAACGGAGATGAGCAGCAAACGTATTTTAATGATTACCGGTGATTTCACAGAAGATTACGAAACCATGGTGCCCTTTCAGGCGCTGATGGCGGTGGGGCACCAAGTCGATGCGGTATGCCCCGGTAAAGCCTCGGGGGATACGGTTGCCACTGCGATCCACGACTTTGAAGGCGACCAGACCTACAGCGAGAAACCCGGGCACCGGTTTGCGCTAAATGCAGATTTCGCCAGCATCAACCCGGCCGATTACGACGCCCTGGTCGTGCCCGGTGGCAGGGCACCTGAGTATCTGCGGCTCAATCAAGAAGTGCTCGCCATGGTGAGGCACTTCTTTGATACCCAAAAACCGGTCGCTGCCATCTGCCATGGCGCCCAGCTGCTGGCCGCTGCCAAGGTGCTGGAGGGCAAACAGTGCTCGGCTTATCCCGCATGCCAGCCGGAAGTCGAGCTCGCTGGCGGGCAGTTCGCCAACTTGGAAGTCACCGATGCCGTTACCGATGGCAATCTTGTGACTGCCCCGGCATGGCCCGCCCATCCAGCTTGGCTGGCGCAGTTTATGGCGCTATTGAACAAGTAAAGCGAAGGAGCGCGCCCGCTTGTTGGGCGCGCATTACATCAACCGCTATGCTGAACTCATACAATGGGCGCAAGTAAGTGCAAGGGGGCGTTATGTGCAAACTGTTTATTGATGCTGACCCAGAGCTATGGCGAAGCGCTACGCACTCGCTGCGCATCGACGGGATGGTGACCAGCGTACGAATGGAGAACTACTTCTGGCGGCTGCTAGAAGAAATAGCCCAGCGCGATGGTATGAACACCGCGCAAATGATCACCCGGCTTTACCATGAGTCGATTGATGCCGGGCACGACTTGGGAAATTTCACGTCGTTTTTGCGCGTATGCGCATTGCGCTACCAAGCCCTACAGCTCAGCGGCGATATACCGCCAAGCGTGACAGTGCCCATCGGCGAGCTGGATGCGCAGAAAATTCTTTCCCGTGAAAGCACGTTGCGTGATATCACTTTGAGTGAGCGCGCGCTGCATAAAAACCACGTTCACTAGTGTCGGTATGTTGCGGTTACTCCAACCGCTCGCGCAGCGCATTTAAAAAGGTCTCGATACGCAGCGCGTTGGTGCCCACATCGCTGGCGCCGAGCCGTGACGCAGAGCGCACATCTACCTGGGTGCTCTGGCCCTGTTCGGTTAAGCGGATCACCACATCATCCTCAAAGCCAAACCAGCGGGTCACGGCGGTGGCTTCCAAACGATCGTGAGTTATCTCGGCAATCTCCCAGCCTGCTGCTTCGACTTCTGCTTGAACGGCAGCGAGCACGGTATTAGCGGGGGCATTCACCACCAGGGGTTGGACGTTAGGGTAGGCTTCCCGTTGTTGCTCGGCGGTGGCATCGCCTGGGTAATCTAACCCGTTGGGTGCTGCTTCGCGCTCTTCGCGCAGCGCAATAAATGCTGGCGGGTTTTGGGTGTCGGTGGTGATGTCATGAATCACCGGGGCCTGCTGGGCGCGCTGCCACTGTTGCCAAGGCATGTAGAGCAGGGCGGCAGTGGCGATTAATACTGCTATGGCGACGAACGCTGTTCCTCCACGCCGAGTGATCGCGCTGATGAGCAGCACTAACACGCTAAGCGCCACCGCTGCTATGGCGGCATAAACGCCGTTACGCAGAAGGTTGAAAGCCTCGCTCAACCCGACCCATTCCCAGCGATAGGCCGGGCCAGCACCCACCATTAATAGTGCCGCTGCCACTAGCGCCAGCACACTGAACCACGTCAGCACCTTGGGCCAGCGGCTTTTATGGCGTTGCTGGTGGAGTTTATCGGCCATGTTTCCCCCTTGCGTTTTTGTGAGCACCGTTTGAAATAACAGACATTGGCCACAGCATAGCCAGCGATATGGTAGCGTGGCTATTTTCTGGCCTGATACCCGAACGTAAGAGTAACCCTGATGAGCCATTCCCATGCCACTTCGCCCTTAGCGGCTCCCATACGCGCACTGTTAACCCAGGCCCCGGCCAGCGCGCTGCCCATGACCTATCAGCAGGTAGCCAACACCCTAGGGCTGACGCCACCGCGTACCATTGCACGGGTGGCCCAAGCGCTTGAACAGTTGATGGAAGAGGATGTAGCCGCCGGGCGGCCAATGATCGCCACGCTGGTCATCAGCCGTCGGGGGGAGGGTTTACCGGCCAGCGGCTTTTTCGAAAAAGCCGTTGCGCTAGGCCGGTTTCCAAACGACCCAGCCCAGCATAGCGCCCGCTATACCGAAGAGCGTGAGCAGGCGCTGCTTGCCCGCTAGTGGGCGCGTGACTCACTTTTGTTAGCGCTGGCGCAGCGGCGTTAACAAATCGCTTAAGCCGTTATGGTCAATTTCATGCATCAGTTGCAGCAGTTGACCAATCTCCCCGTTGGGAAACCCTTCCCGGGCAAACCAGTTCAGGTAAGGGCCCGGCAAGTCCGCAATGATCCAGCCTTCATATTTGCCAAAGGGCATCTTTCGCGTCACCAACGTCTCCAGATCTTCTGGCTTCATGCGTTAATTCCTTTCATTCTCATTTAAGTTTTATTTTATGTTCCTGTTGTCGAGGTTCTTTGTTAGATTTTCGTCTAATTTTTTTACCAAACAGCGCGTAAAGCATCGCCCAGTCGGGCGGTGATACAAGCGCGCACCGCGTAGCGGTGCCAGATTGACTTCGCCTCACTACCCTGATATTTATACAGCATGACAAAGCGTGCCTACAAAGAACGGTTCTACCCCACCTCCGAACAGGCTGAGCTGTTGAGCGACGTGCGTGCCTACACGGCGCAAACGCTGCAGTTGGACGAGCCTATGAACCTGCCTGCCGAGAGCGTTGAGCAGAGCGATGTTCAAGACGAAGCAGAGGCCAATGAACAGCCTAAAGAAGCGTCCGGCACCACGGAAGAAGAGAGCACCACCGAGGCGTAAGCCATGCGTGTGATGTGCTTTCCAACGCCAGCCTCCGGGCTGGCGTTTTAGTGTGTAGCGCTAGCTACTTGCGTCAGCAGGGCGGCCAGTGCCAGAGCCGGTTCACTTAGCTGGCCGCTGGCGCGGTGAACGATGCCGATATCGCGATGGAAGGTGTGCTCTTTCAAATCGATGGCGCGCACTCCGGCAGGCCAGCGCCGGATGGCGCTTGGCTGCGGCACCAGCGCCACCCCCACGCCGTTGGTCACCAGCTGCACGATCGCTTCTAGTTCGTCTACCTCACACACGTCCCGCACTTGGCAGTGGTTATCTCTTAAAAATCGATCAACCTGACGGCCGCCAAACGACGCGCGGTCATAGCGCACAAACGGCTGGCTGGAGAGTAGCTCTCGCCAATCATCACTGGCCATTTGCCGGGGCACCAGTAAGCGAAACGGTTCGTGGGCCAGAGGCTGCCAGCGCAGGTCGCTGTGCAGTGAAAAGGGCGGACGAATGATCACTGCCATATCCAGCTCCCCCGCATCCACCTGATTCATCAGCGCAAGCGAAAGCCCCGGCACTACCCGGGTGCGGCACTCGGAAAACTGGCGGTGAAAGCGCGCCAATACGTTTGGCAAAAGCGAGCGCTGAATGGAAGCAATCGCCCCTAAGGTGACGCGAGTAGCGACCTCCTGCCCAGCGGATGACGCCCCCAAGGTGCCGTACAACGCTAGCAGCGCCTGCGCCTGTTGCAGCGTCTCTTGCCCGCGCTGGGTAAGTACCGCCGTACGGCCGCTGCGCTCGAATAGCTCCACGCCAAGCTCCGCTTCCAAGCGCTTCATCTGCGCGCTCACGGCGGCTTGCGTTAGGCCAATGTGCTGGCCTGCTGCCGCAAAGGTGCCATGCTGAGCCACGGCGATGAGCGTCTTGAGTTCGCGAATCATAGTCTATGCTTTCATCAATAAAAGTTATGAATAGATCAAAAAACAATTGATTTTATTTTTGCATCACGCCTTTTAGGATAGTGACACGGTGGTAGCGCAACGCGCTAGCCATTCACAAATACATTTCCAACGACATTCCCAGCGACATTCCCCAACAACAGCAACACACCAGGAGATTTCCATGAGCCTTTCCCCTTTCCACTTAGCGATTCCGGTGTACGACGTTGCCTTGGCGCGTACTTTTTACAATGACGTGTTTGGTCTGGAAGAGGGCCGCTCCAGCGACCATTGGGTAGACTTCAACTTCTTCGGCCATCAGTTGGTGATTCATGAGCACCCCAAAACGCCCGGCCAAGAGAGCGCCCACACCAACCCGGTGGATGGTCACAACGTGCCGGTACCGCACTTCGGGGTAATTCTTGAGTGGGATGAGTGGGAAGCCCTGGCCGCGCGTCTAAAAGAGCGCGATACCGATTTTATCATTGAGCCTTACATCCGCTTTAAAGGCGAAGTAGGCGAGCAGGCGACCATGTTCCTGCTCGACCCTTGCGGTAATGCGCTAGAGTTCAAAGCCTTCCAAGATAAGAGTCAGATCTTCGCTAAATAAGCTTGGCTCGCCAGGAGCCATCAGGCGCGCAGCGCCTGCTCCTGGCGACGATGCTGCAGCGGCGACTCGCCAAAGTAGCGCTTATAGTCCCGGCTGAACTGTGGCACGCTGCGGTAGCCAACCGCCAGCGCCGCTTGGTTCACATTGTGGCTATCCTGCAACAGCAGCTGCTGCGCTTTAATTAAGCGCAGCCGTTTTAGGTACTGGGCAGGAGAGGCACGGGTAATCTGTTTAAAATGCTGGTGAAAGGTCGAGACGCTCATATTGGCCTGCTGCGCCAACTGTTCCACAGAGAAGTCTTCCGCAAAGTGGGTGTGCAGTTGAGAGAGCACCTGCACAATGCGTGAGTAGTTGCCGTGCCCCTTCACCAGCGCCCTCAGGGCAGGGCCTTGCTCGCCTTTCAGCGCTTCAAACACTACATCGCGTATCCTTGCATCCCCCATTGTGCTGCACTCTACGTCGTCATGCAGCGTGCGCGCCAAGCGCAGGACGGCTGCTTGCATGCCGTCATTCATCGCCACCGAGGCCATCGGCATGGGCGCTGTTTGCGGCTGGTGTATATCCCCCATGGCGGTGACCATCTCGTTAAGCAGCGCAGGGTCGAACTTGACGGAAACCCCGAGAAGCGGTGCCTCTGGCGAGCCGTGGGTTTCACACTCAAAGGGCAGCGGCAGTGTTTGCACCAGATAGTGCCCCGGGTTGTAGTGAATCTCGCGGTCGCCCAGGTAACCCACTTTGCGCCCTTGGGCGATGATGATGAGGCTTGGCTCGTACATTAGCGGCGTACGCACCTGGTGTCTGCCCAGGCAGAGTAGGCTGACACGTTCCAAGCGAGAAGCGCTTGGGCCATCGCCCTTCACGAGCGGGATAATCAGGTCGGCAAGGGCATTGCCGACATGCGCGGTACTGGCCACTGGGCTCTCCTTACGCGAGATGATTCTTATCGGTTACGAGAATTATGACGTTTTTCTGACTATTTTTGTTATTTTATTGCACATGAATAGAGAAATAAGCAAAAAAAACGTAGCTTCGTTCATCGCTATCTCCCGCTAAGCAGCCAATAATAGAAACACCTTTCCGCAACTGCGGGATGCATTAAAAAGGAGTTTTCATGGGCCAAGCAAAATCTTACGCCGCGTTTTCCGCTGAAAAGCCGCTCGCGCCGTTTACCTTTGATCGTCGTGAGCCGCGCCCCGACGATGTTGCCATTGAAATCCTTTACTGTGGCGTGTGCCACAGCGACCTGCACTTTGCTCGCAACGACTGGGGCATGAGCCAGTACCCCGTGGTGCCGGGCCACGAAATTGTTGGCCGCGTCACTGCCGTGGGCAGCGACGTGAGCCGTTTTAAAGCCGGTGATTTAGTCGGTGTTGGCTGCATGGTTGACTCCTGCCGTACCTGTTCCGCCTGTAAAGATGGCGTAGAGCAGTATTGCCTGGAAGGCTTCACCATGACTTACGGCAGCCCGGACCGCCAAGACGGCATCCTGACCCAGGGCGGCTACTCTGATTCCATCGTGGTGAGCGAGCACTTTGTTCTGCAAATGCCTGACGGCATTGATCTTGCATCCGCCGCGCCGATCCTGTGTGCCGGTATCACCACCTACTCGCCGCTGAAGCATCACGGCGTGGGTAAAGGCCATAAAGTGGGCATTATTGGTATGGGCGGCCTGGGTCACATGGGCGTCAAACTGGCCAAAGCGCTGGGTGCCGAAGTGACCGTGTTCACCCGCTCTGAAGCCAAGGTAGAAGAAGCCAAGCGTAACGGTGCTGACCATGTAGTGGTCTCAAGCGATCAGGCGCAGATGGATGCCGTCGCTGAAACCTTCGATTTCATGCTCGACACCGTTCCGGTTCAGCACGACTTGAACCCCTACCTGACATCGCTGAAGTACGATGGCACGCACATTCTGGTCGGGCTGCTGGAGCCTATCGAACCGGCCATCGAAGCGTTCAATCTCGTGTTCAAGCGTCGCGTAGTGGCGGGTTCTTTGATCGGCGGTATTGCTG
>NZ_JAMZBE010000114.1:0-11730 GCF_024158645.1 Halomonas sp. 707B3 | reverse complement strand
CCGTGGCCGAGCTGAAGGTGGGTGACCGTATTGCGTTAGCAAGGCAACTCCCCGAGCCAGAGAACCCGGTGGTATGGGAGGAGCACGCGCTTATCCTGCTAGCCCATTTGTTGGGCGACGGCAGCTATGTCAAAGGCCAACCGCTACGTTACACCACGGCCAGCGAGGCGAATAGTGAGGCTGTCCAGCGCGCCGCTGAGCAGTTTGGTTCAACCGTTACCCGCCATGCCGGGCGTGGTAACTGGCATCAGCTCGTCATTGCTGGTAATGGCAATCGCTGGCATGCACAAGGGGTAGGGCGTTGGTTGAAATCATTGGGGATTTTTGGGCAGCGCTCTGCTGAAAAGTATATTCCTAGCGATGTTTTCAAGCTCTCCAATCAGCAGCTGGCGCTATTTATGCGTCATCTGTGGGCAACCGACGGCAGCATTACGACGGATAAAAATGGCCGAACCCGGCTCTACTTCGCAACGGTTAGCCGTCGCCTTATTGATGACGTTAGCGCCCTGCTGCTGCGCTTCGGTATTGTGGCCAGAATTTGTCACGTTCTATCGGGTGAAGGTGGCGGATGGTATACCGCGGATGTATCGGGAAGCGAGCAACAGCAACGCTTCGCCCGGCTGATTGGCGCATTTGGTCATCAGCAGCCAGCGCTGGAGCGAATTAAAGCGTCAACGATGACGGCCAACACCAATATCGATACTTTGCCGCAGGAGGTATTTGATCACGTTAAACAAGCTATGGCGGCAAAAGGGATCAGCCAGCGGCAAATGGCGGCGATGCGGGGTACGGCCTATGGCGGCGCATCGCACTTTAGCTTCGCACCTTCACGGGCCACGCTCAGCAGTTACGCTGACGTGCTCGGTGATGCTGCTTTATCGCAAATAGCCTCCAGCGAGCTATTTTGGGATCAGGTCGTCGAGATACGTTCCTGTGGGGAAGAAGAGGTGTTTGACTTAACCGTACCGGGGGATGCGTGCTGGTTAGCCGACGGTATCGTGAGCCATAACTCGGGAGCGATCGAGCAGGATGCTGACGTCATTGCCTTCGTTTACCGGGATGAGGTGTATAACCCGGATAACCCTGACAACCAGGGGATTGCGGAGCTGATCATCGGTAAGCAGCGTAACGGGCCGATTGGTACGGTGCACATGGCCTTTATTGGTAAATACACGCGCTTTGAGGACCTGGCTCCCGATAGCTACGGCGAAGCGTTTGGCGATTAACTTGAGCGACATGGGGGAGAACGTATAATGCGCAACCCTATTGAGCAGATAGCCTTGAGCAGATAGATAGACAGGAGTAGCAAATGGCAGGTGGTTTTAGGCGCGGTAACCGCAAACGTCTTCCTAAGTTGGAAGGCCGTGGTGAACTCCAGTCGCTAGAGCGCGAGGGGCCTTTTAAAGAGTGGCTGGGCATGCCCGACCTTTATCGCTACTTTCTGGTAGTGGAGGGAGAGAAGTACAGCTACCAAACGGAAGATGCTGAGCTTCCCGTCGCGGTCGGCGACAAAGTAGTGTTTCGGTACAAAGAGACCAAAGGCGGTAATTGGATTGACCGCAACTCGCTGGGTAAGGCGATTGACCCGTCCGAGTATCAGTAAATCGACCATAAGTTGACGAATTGGTCAGGAACTCTTTTCTGTTATTGCCCTCTTAGGCAGTTAGTGCCAAGGTAATATTATTGTCATGGGGCCGCGTCATGCTGTGCTCCATGACGATGACCAATAACAGGAGGGAACCATGGAACTGAAAGCGCTCAAACAGTTCGTCGCGAGTCACGACAACTTTGAAATTCGGGTGATTACCCATTCGGGAAGCCGCTTCTACCAAGTAGAGCTAGAAGATGTAGAAGGCGAACGCCATATGCTGATGCAACGTAATAAGCCGATGCTGTTCCGTTCATTAGATGACGTTTATCTGGAGCTAAAACGTGCAGGCATCCATCGCGCTTACCTGGTGCAACATGTGCCGCAGGATGAAGTGATTGGTCGCGACGCCCATTACAGCTCGCCGCTGACCTCGCGTATGCCGCTAGTGTTTTAATCACTGGTTCACGGTTTAACCTAACGCTTTTCCCACCACAGCCCCAGCCGGATACGGCGTCGGGCAAAAAAACGGTAGCCTGCATCCATCATGCTTCGCAGGCCCGGTAAGCAAGAAAGTCTTACCAGCCGCCGGTAGCCCAACACCGCATACAGGGCCCGGCTGGCGTCCATGCCGATAAACCATCTCCCCTGATTATCCTGCACATGCAGCTGCCCCATCATGGCATCGAAGCTGCGGCCGATTTCGCTTGCGTTAAACTCATTGCTTTGAATATCGATAAGCCTTACGCGCTCTTGATGACGGTGCTTGACAAGCCAAGCAACTTCGACCCGACAAAATGGGCAGTGGCCATCGTGATAAAGCGTGACGGGGGCCTGTGCGTTTAGCGTCGCGAATCGGCTCATGAGCGGGTCTCCTGATGAGAATAGCCTTGCGTGTGGGCTGGCTGGCCGTAGCCTTCACTGGTGGGTAGCTTGGCGAGAAACTGCTCTGCCTGCTGGCGAATCGCCTCGCGTTTCTCCTCTTTCATGCGCGAAAGCGAACCGTAGATGAGTTTCATGCGCGGGTTGCGGTTGAGCTGTTCGGCGTTGGTTTCCAGAAAATGCCAATAAAGGCTATTAAACGGGCAGGCCTTGGGGCCAGTGATCTCTTTGGGAGAGTAGCGGCAGTGCTGGCAATGGTCGGACATTTTATCGATGTACTTACCCGACGCGCAGTAGGGCTTGGAGCCCATCAGCCCTCCATCTGCATGTAACACCATACCCAGCGTGTTCGGCAGTTCCACCCATTCGCTGGCATCTGCATAAACGGCCAGATACCAGTCACACAGCGCCTCGGGCTTTATGCCGCAGAGCAGGGCAAAGTTGCCGGTCACCATGAGCCGCTGGATATGATGAGCGTAGCTATTATCGATGGTCATTTGGATAGCACGCTGTAGGCAGCGCATGTCGGTATCCGCATCCCAATAGAAGGCAGGAAGCTCGCGGGTAAACCCTAGCTGATTCTTCTGTTTGTAGCCGGGCATTTGAGTCCAGTAAAGCCCACGCACATACTCCCGCCAGCCAAGGATCTGGCGGATAAACCCTTCCACCGCATTAATCGGCGCCTTGCCCGCATGGTAGTGCGCCTCGGCGGCTTCGCACACTTCAACAGGGGAGAGCAGGCCGATATTCATCGCCGCAGAGAGCCGCGAGTGGTAGAGAAAAGGTGCGCTATCGCTGATCGCATCCTGGTAGCGGCCAAAATCCGCCAGCCCGTGTTCTATAAAGTGGTGTAAATCTACCAGAGCCTGGCGGCGTGTTACCGGTAGATTAAACGTCTCCATCGACCCCATGTGGTCGTCAAAATAGTGCGCCGCGTCATGAAGGGCTTCCTTGGTTACGCTATCCTGGCCGTGCTGAGGCAAGGCGGGGAAGCTCAATGCTGCTTTAATGGGCTCCCGGTTGTCATGGTCGTAGTTCCACTGCCCGCCAACCGGCGTATCGCCTTCCATGAGCAATCCGGTGCGCTTGCGCTGCTCTCGGTAGAAGTACTCCAAACGCAGCTGTTTGCGACCCTCTGCCCAGCGTGAGAAGTCGTCTGGTGTGGTGAAGAAGCGATCATCCTCCATTAGCTGCCAGGATAGAGCGTTGTTTTGGCGCTGCTGCATGTCGTTCCACAGTCGCCACTCGCCGGGGCGGGTGACGCGAATTTCGTCACAGCCGTACTGCTTGGCGAGCCGCTCGGCTTCCTCAATAAGTGAGTGAGTGTTGTCTGCGTCATCAATACGGCTGTAGTGCACCGTGTAGCCTTTATCTCTTAAAGTGACGGCAAAGTGACGCATGGCGGCCATGAATAGACCGATTTTATGCAGATGATGTGGCACGTAGCGTGCTTCTTCAGCCACTTCGCATAGCGCAACCACCGCATTGGAAGGCGCGTCGCAAAGCGTTGGAAGCGTCAGCGTGAGCTGGTCACCCAATACGAGCAGTAACGGCTTAGACATGAGTTAGCCTGCAGTTATACAAATAATGTTGATAGTATAACTTTATGCCGCGACTTTGCCGAAAAGTGTTAAGATTTTGCCCATTATGTACTGCACCTAAGGAGTGAGCGAGATGGCCGATAGCGTTGTAAAGGATCAACCCGGTGAGGGGCGTTTAACTCATGCGCCCAGCAGTCACCCTGCGGTTCCCCGCGCCAAGGTGGGCGTGGTTCTGGCCAACCTGGGAACACCCGATGCCACCGACTACTGGTCCATGCGCCGCTATCTCAGCGAGTTCTTATCCGATAAACGGGTTGTGGATTACGCCGGTTGGAAATGGCAGCCGCTGCTGCAGCTGATCATTCTCACCAAGCGGCCTTTTTCATCTGGCCATGCGTATAAAAGTATTTGGAATAATGAGAAGAATGAAAGCCCGCTGCTAACCATCACGCGTGCCCAAACGGAAAAAATGACCGAGCGCTTAAAGGCGTTGTATGGCGATGATGTAGAAGTTGATTTCTGCATGCGCTACGGCAACCCTTCCACCGATAGCGTGCTAAAGCGTATGAAAGAGAAGGGCTGCGAGCGCATTGTGTTCTTCCCGCTTTACCCGCAATACGGCTCGCCCACCACCGCGACGGCGAATGATCAGGCGTTTCGCACGCTGATGAAGATGAAGTGGCAGCCCTATATTCGCACCGTGCCCGCTTATTTTGAGCATCCTGCCTATATCCAGGCGCTGGCGAATTCGGTACAGGAAGCTTATGACGGGTTTGAGAGCCGCCCGACCAAGTTAGTTGCCAGCTATCATGGGGTGCCTGAGCGTTATTTAATGGAAGGCGACCCCTATCACTGCCAATGCCAGAAAACCACACGGCTGCTGCGTGAGAAGCTGGGCTTAAGCAAGGAGGAGGTGGATACCGCCTTTCAGTCGCAGTTTGGCCCCGAGAAGTGGGTTGGCCCGCAAACAGTGGAGCACGTTGCCGAGCTGGCCAAGCAGGGGCATAAGCATATTGCGATTCTTTCGCCAGCATTCTCTTCTGATTGTGTGGAAACCCTTGAGGAGATCAAAGAGGAGATCCACGACAGCTTTATGGAAGCGGGTGGCGAAACCTTTAGCTATATCCCCTGTTTGAATGACCGCGATGACCATATAGATGCACTGTTAGCAGTGGTCAATAACGAGCTCTCTGGCTGGTTGTCGACACCGTAAAGTCGCGTATTTGCTATAAAAACCGTCTAGCGTATTACGTTAGGCGGTTTTTTATTGGGGCCGTCTTTTCTAGAGATGTGAGAAACGCTAGTATAAGGTTTGTGCATATAAAATCACACTTATTCAACGTTTAAGCGGCTTGTGCATCTGTATAGGCGGCTTATTGGGATGAATGAACGTCACTAGGGAGAAAGCGCCGGATGCAATTTGCCGTGTTAATGGGCTTCGTGTTGGCAGCGTCTTCACCGCTGCTCAACCGTTGGTTTGGGGAGCGAACAAGCCTGCTGCTTGCGCTGTTTCCGGCGTTGCTGGCTGGTTGGCTTTTTAGTCAAGCGCCCCTGGTGTTGAGTGACGGGCCTCAGTTACTTGAGTGGTCGTGGGTGCCTTCGCTAGGCATTAGCCTTAGCTTTTTACTGGATGGCCTTTCTCTGCTGTTTGGCTTGCTGATTACGGTGATTGGCACCTGTGTCCTGGTGTATGCGGGTGGCTACTTAAAAGGCCACCAAGATATTGCCCGTTTCCACCTCGCCCTCGTCGCCTTTATGGCCTCTATGCTGGGGCTTGTGTTAGCGGACGGCCTGCTGACGCTGTTTATTTTCTGGGAGCTGACCAGCATCACCTCGTACCTGCTGATTGGCTTTAACCATACTGATATTGAAGCACGCAAATCCGCTCGTCAGGGGCTTTTTGTGACGGTTGCTGGTGGCTTGGCGTTAATGGCAGGTTTGGTGCTATTGGGTATCGCCAGCGGCAGCTGGTCTCTGAGTGAGATTTTGCAGTCAGACGATGACCTGCGCCAGCATGCGCTTTATGCCCCTATGCTGATCTGCTTATTGCTAGGAGCCTTTACCAAGTCGGCGCAGTTCCCATTCCACTTCTGGTTACCTAACGCTATGGCGGCGCCGACCCCTGTGTCGGCCTACCTGCACTCCGCTACCATGGTGAAAGCGGGGATTTACCTGCTGGCACGCCTACAGCCGGAGTTGGGTGGCACGGCCATGTGGGTGACAATACTCTCAGTGGTGGGGGCGACCACCATGCTGACGGGTGCCTTCTTAGCCATTCACCATACCAATATCAAAAAGCTGCTGGCCTACTCCACCATTATGGCGCTGGGAACGCTCACTATGCTGCTGGGGATTGGCTCCGAATATGCCATGACCGCTTTTGTCACCTTTCTGCTCGCCCACTCCATGTATAAAGGGGCGCTGTTTATGGTGGCGGGCATCCTTGACCATGAAACCGGCACGAAAGACGTCACCGCCATGGGCGGATTACGAAGCGTTATGCCTGTCACGGCGGTAATCGCTTTTGTGGCGGCGCTCTCCTTGGCAGGGGTGCCGCCGCTGTTTGGCTTTATCGGTAAGGAACTCATGCTGGAGGCAGCGTTAGGCGCCGAGCGCGTTCAACTGTTGCTGGTACTGTTTGCCTTCCTGGCAGCCATCTTGACCATTGCGGTGGCGGCGATTGTTGCGCTACGGCCGTTCTACGGCGCACGCCATGAAACTCCCCAAATACCCCATGAGGCGCCGTTGAGTATGCTGATAGGCCCAGGCCTATTGGCATTCGGGTCGCTCGCGCTTGGCTTGGCCCCTGCTGTGCTAGGGGCCGATGCGCTCTTGACCTCGGCAGCAACGGCGGTGGCGGGGGAGACGCTGCCGGTCTCGCTGTCGCTGTGGTACGGCGTCAACGTGGCGCTGATTATGTCGGTGGTGAGCTTGATCTTCGGCTTTTTGCTGTTCAAGCGGTGGGACAGCGTACGCGCCCAGTTAGCCAGGTTGGCACCGGTGATGCGTCATGGCCCCGAGGCGGGGTACGAAGGCTTGATGAATGGCATCGTGCGCTTCTCCGAATGGCAGACACGCCTGCTGCAAAACGGCTATATGCGCAATTACATCCTGGTCATGCTGGTAGTGCTGATCGCGCTGATTGGAAACTCAATACTGCTGCGCCACTCTCCGCAGCTGGCGCTCTCCCTAGACGTGCGTTTCCATGAAGTCATTGTGGTGGGCACCATGGCAATGGGGGCGCTGTTTGCCACAATTTCACGCTCCCGCTTAGGCGCCGTGGTATCGGTGGGCATTATGGGCTTCTCTATCGCGCTGATCTTTATTCTGTTTAGCGCGCCAGATTTGGGGATTACCCAACTGCTGGTAGAAACCATGACGGTGATCCTGCTGGTATTGGTACTTTTCAGATTGCCGCGTTTTTCAAATCTCTCCACCAATCTTGAGCGCATCCGTGATGGGGCCGTTGCGGCCACCATGGGGGTGTTAATCTTCTTGCTGATCATAACCGCTTGGAGTATCGACCAGTTTGAATCGATCTCTACCTATATGGTGGAAAACAGCGCGCCGCTTGCCTATGGTCGCAATATCGTCAACGTCATTTTGGTGGATTATCGTGCCCTCGATACGCTCGGCGAGATGTTTGTTTTGGCGTTAGCCGCGATTGGTGTGATTGCGATGCTAAAGCTGCGTCATGGGGAGACAGAAGGCAAAGCGACGGATAGCGACAAAGCCAGCGTGAAGGAGCCCTACGATGGTTAAATCAGGCACGATTATTCTGAATACGGCAGCGCGGTTCCTGATGCCACTGCAACTGATGTTCTCGGTTTTTCTGCTGCTGCGTGGCCATGACGAACCGGGCGGCGGCTTTATTGCCGGATTGGTAGCAGCTGGGGCGTTCACTCTTTACCTGTTTGCCTTCGGGGTCAGTGCCACCAAAGAGGTGCTGCGCATGGTCGACCCGCGAGACTTGATCGGCGCAGGACTCTTTTTTGGGATGATCTCGGTAGTGCCCGCTTGGTTCATGGGGCAGCCTTTTCTGACTGCTCAGTGGTGGACGATTCCGGTGATCGACTTTAAAGCGTCTACGCCGCTGATTTTTGATATCGGAGTGTATCTGGCGGTGTTGGGGTCGGTGATGGGCATGGTCATGGCATTAATGGAGGTGGATAAGGATGAGCCATAAGTTACCCAACCCGCTGTTTGCAGGAGGCCGCCCATGGAACCGTTAATGGCACTGGCGATTGGCCTGTTATACGCCACCGCTATTTTTATGATGCTACGCCGCTCTATCGTCAAACTCGTGATTGGCTTGATGCTACTCTCTAATGCCGCCAACCTGCTGATTTTTACTACCGCCGGTATGACTCGTGGCGCACCGCCGCTGATTCCTGAAGGGATGATGCAGCCTTTGGGCGATGTCGCTGACCCACTGCCTCAAGCGGTGGTGCTTACCGCTATCGTGATTGCCTTTGGGGTATTGGCGTTTGCGGTGGTATTGATCCGCCGGGCCTACGAAATCGTTAAGGCAGATGATTTAGACAAGATGAAGGATACCGACACGTGAGGCCTGAAGTCGCACTTCCCGTTTTGCTGCCGCTGCTTTCCGGGGCCATTTCGCTGATGTTTTGGCGCTCGAGGCCCATGCAGCGCTTTATTGCCGTGGCTGGCAACGTCGTACTATTTGTCGTCAGCCTGTGGCTGTTCGTTGCGGTCTTAGAAGATGGCTACATCACCATTCAAATGGGCAGCTGGCCAGCACCGTTTGGGATAACGCTCGTCGCTGACATGCTCAGCGCTGTGATGATTCTGCTCACCGGAATCATCGGCTTGGCCATGGGGATTTACTCCCTGGCGACGACTGGCCGCGGCCACGAAAAATTTGGCTACTACCCCCTTATGCATCTGCTGTTGGCGGGTGTGGCGGGTGCTTTTTTAACGGGCGATATCTTCAACCTCTATGTCTGGTTTGAAGTCATGCTGGTGGCTTCGTTTGCGCTCCTGACGCTGGGAGGCGAGCGCGCGCAGATGGAGGGCGCCATCAAGTATGTGACGCTCAATCTGCTGGCATCGGTCATTTTTCTCACTGCGGTAGGCCTGCTTTACGGCACGGTGGGCTCACTCAATATGGCCGATATCGCGCTGCGCATGGATGAAGCCGAGCACAGCGGCATGGTCGAAGTGCTGGCGGTGATGTTTATGGTGGCCTTTGGTATCAAAGCCGCTGCGTTCCCGCTGTTTTTCTGGCTACCTGCTTCTTATCACACGCCTCCGGTGGCGGTATCCGCACTGTTTGCAGGCCTGTTAACCAAAGTGGGCGTTTACTCACTGTTCCGGGTATTTACGCTGATCTTTGATCAGACCATGGGCTACCTACAGGACATCATGCTGTGGGGGGCCGTTCTCACTATGGTGACCGGCGTGCTGGGGGCGGCCGCCCAGTATGAATTCCGGCGTATCCTCTCGTTTCATATCGTCAGCCAGATTGGCTATATGATCCTGGGGCTGGCGCTCTATACACCACTGGCGATTGCAGGCGGTGTGTTTGCCATCATGCACAACATCATTGTGAAGACGAACCTGTTCTTAATTAGCGGGATTACCCACCGCCTACAGGGCACTTACCAGCTTAAAAAGATGGGCGGGCTATATCGTGAACGCCCTTGGCTGGCCGTGGCGTTCTTTATTAGCGCCTTCTCTCTGGCGGGCATTCCGCCGCTGTCGGGTTTCTTTGCCAAATTCGTGCTGGTGCGCGCAGGCTTTGAGGCAAAGGCTTACGTGGCGACCGGCATCGCCCTGGCCGTGGGTTTGATGACGCTCTACTCCATGGTGAAGATCTGGAACGAAGTGTTCTGGAAGGCGCTACCTGAAGAAAACCAGGTGCCCGAAACACCGACACCGACAGGCGATGATGGCCGGTTGCTGAAGCCCAGCCTGTGGATGATGTATCTGCCAGTCGTGGTGCTGGCCATGATGTCCCTGCTCATCGGCGTGTTTGCCGAACCCATCATGCTGGTGATGAACCAAATAGGCGATCAATTGATGACGCCCTCAGGCTATATCGAAGCGGTACTCGGTGCCTCCGCAAGTGCGGAAGCAGCGCTACTGGATCCCATTGAGATACAGGCCGAACGTGTCGATGACCGCTTGGAGGAAACACCATGACCGGCGCCATTTGGAACCTCTTGCTTGGTTTGGCCTGGGTGCTGCTGAGCGGCGACTTCTCCGGGTTGAATTTGTTGGTGGGGATGATTTTTGGCTATATCGCGTTGCTGCTGATTGAGCCTCAAGTCGATGGGTTGAAAGGCTATCCTGCTCGTGTGCCGCGCTTCATCGGCTTTCTCGGTTTTTTCATCAAAGAGTTGGTTCAGGCCAACTTACGCGTGGCATTCGATATCCTGACGCCGCCTTGGCACATGCAGCCGGGGGTCATTGCCTTACCGCTTTCGGCACGCACCGAAATGGAGATCACCCTGGTGGCGAATTTGATTTCGCTCACACCGGGTACCCTGAGCCTAGACGTGTCCGATGACCGTAAAGTGTTGTATATCCATGCGATGTTCCTGGACGACGAAGAGGAGCTTCGACGCAATTTGAAAGAGATGGAACACAGGGCACTGGAGTTATTTCGTTAATGGAAACCGTGATTTTAATTAGTCAGGTGATCATGGGCTTGGCGCTCGTGCTGACCTTCGTTCGCGTTGTGCGCGGACCTAGTCTGCCAGATCGCGTAGTGGCCCTAGAACTGTTCTCGACAACAGTCGTGGGGTTGGTCGGTGTGTATGCGATTCAATCGGGCGTCTCGAGCTTCTTGGACGCCGCGATCGTGATTGCGCTGATGGGCTTTTTAGCCGCCATTGGCTTTGCGCGCTTTTTAGAACGTGGAGGGCCGCGGGATGATTGATGTAATTAAAGGGGCCATGCTGCTAACAGGGTCTAGTTTTATGCTGTTAGCCGCCGTTGGTTTACTTCGCTTGCCTGACTTGCTGACGCGTATGCACGCCACCACCAAGGCGGCGGCGCTCGGGGTGATTTTAATCATGCTGGCATCGGCCATGCATTTTGCTGAAGTGGGCGTAGTGGCACGCTCGTTTGCCATTATTGTGTTTATCTTAATCACTGCGCCGATTGCCGCCCACGTGATCGGGAGGGCCGGATACTTCGTAGGCTCAAGGCTGTGGAGCGGCACGGTGAAAGATGAATTGCGTCCTAACTACGACCCGCTTACCCATGAGCTTAAAAGCGGCATGGAAACCCAGGAAAACGCCAAGCGACACCCGCGTAACACCGACCCAGATTAGCGCGACGAGCACTACCAACGACTTCTTTAAGCCACCTCGTTGTGGCTTTTTTTATGCCTAAAAAACCCGAAATAGAGACGCTATTCTGAAAAACTGTTATGTCAATTTATGTACAATAATTGTACTGTATAAGATGTTGTGTCCATGTATTACGGCGTGGCGTGGCAGCGACTCCGCGACCCGCGCCAAGATAGGTATTTCAACGTATTAAAGCAAGCGGGCCATTACGACTCCAAGAGGCTTTACGTGGCATACTGGCTGCCAGCCCCTGTTCTCTGCCCTAGCGGCCTAGGGGTGGTATCTCCCTCATTTCTGAGCCATCATCCAGCTCACGCCAAGGATTGCTGAGAGAAGAATGCTATGCCGTTAATACCCGTGTCATTACCCGCCGTGTCGCTGAAACATAACAATTCGTTGA
>NZ_JAMZBE010000113.1:0-11842 GCF_024158645.1 Halomonas sp. 707B3 | reverse complement strand
GCCTAGCGGCAACCGCCACTTTGTGATGGTGATTCAACAGCAGGAGAATGCGCCACGCTTAGAGCGCCGAGAAGTAGCTATCGGCGAGCGCCGCAGCGGGGAAGTAGAAGTACTAGAGGGCATTAGCGAAGGCGATTTGGTGGTGATTCATGGCCTGCAGCTAGCCCGTGAGGGTCAAGAAGTTCGCCTGCTAGGCGTTGCCGACGACAGCACGGACATTCGCTCGCTGCTGGAGGCTGACCGCTAATGCGTTTATCCGATATTTCCGTTCAGCGGCCAGTGCTGGCCATGGTAATTGCCGCACTGATTATTGCTTTTGGCTTGCTGGCCCTTAACCGCTTGCCGCTGCAAGAGTACCCCACGGTTGACCCGCCTATTGTCAGTATTGATACCCGCTACCCCGGTGCCTCAGCCAGCGTGGTAGAAACACGCATTACCCAAGTTTTAGAAGACCGCATTGCCGGGGTAGAAGGTATCGAACTGATTACCTCCCAAAGCGAAGATGGCCGCTCACGTATTGAGATTGAGTTCGCCATCACCATGGATATTAACGCCGCCGCCAACGATATCCGCGACCGCATTTCAGGCGCGCTGCGCAACCTGCCGGACGACGCCGACAATCCTGAAGTCACTAAAGCCGACAGCAGCGAAGAGATTGTTGTTTGGCTAAGCCTCTCGGGGGCAGACTACTCGATTGCTGAGCTGACCGATTACGCCAACCGCTTTTTAGTGGATAGCCTCTCCGTGCAGCCTGGCGTCGCCAGGGTGCGGGTGGGTGGCGGCCAGGATTACGCCATGCGTGTATGGCTGGACCGTAACGCATTAGCAGCCCGTGGCCTCACCGTGGGCGATGTGGAGGACGCTCTACGTGCTGAAAACGTCGAGCTGCCTGCGGGTTCTATCGAATCCGATGACCGCCAGTTTATTGTCCGCTTGCCGCGCAGTTTCGCCACTGCTGAAGACTTTCAAGGCTTAGCGCTTGCCCAAAGCAATAACGGCTATCTAGTGCGCTTATCGGATGTCGCCCGGGTGGAAGTAGGCTCTGTGGAAGACCGCTCCGTTTTCCGAGCCAACGGCGTGCCTATGGTGGGGCTGGGGATGATCATGCAGTCCACCGCCAACGTGATTGAGCTTTCTGAGGCGGTTCAAGAAGAGCTTGGGCGGCTTCAAGGCACTCTGCCCGAGGGGATGTCGCTCACGCTGAACTATGATGCCTCGGTGTTCGTTTCCGGTGCCATTGAACAGGTAGTCATGACTCTCTTTATCGCCATGGGACTCGTAGTGGTGGTCATCTTTCTGTTCCTGGGAAATCTTCGCACCACTATTGTGCCCGCCGTCACAGTACCTATTGCCGTGATTGGCGCGTTTACAGCACTGGCAGCCATGGATTTTTCCATCAACTTTCTCACGCTGCTCGCATTGGTGCTGGCCATCGGGCTGATTGTTGATGATGCCATTGTAGTGCTCGAAAATATCAACCGACGCATGCACGACTATGGCGAGACGCCGCTAGTCGCCGCCTTTCGCGGCACGCGGCAAATCGCCTTTGCGGTGATCGCCACCACCCTAGTGTTAGTCGCCGTCTTTGTGCCACTGAGCATGCTGCAAGGCGATATTGGTCGGCTGTTCTCGGAGTTCGCCCTCACCATGGCAGCAGCAGTGGTCGTCTCTACCCTGCTCGCATTGACCCTAACGCCAATGATGGCCTCCAAAATACTCAAGCCCGGCATGCACGATAGCCGCATTGGGAAAGGCGTGCAGTGGCTGCTGGACGGCACCAAACGCCGCTACCAGCGAGCCTTAGAAGCCGTACTAACGGCCAAATGGCTGGTCGTGGCCCTGTTTGCCCTACTCATTGCCGGAACGGCGTGGCTCGCCACAGCGCTGCCCAATGAATACACCCCGCAAGAAGATCGCGGTAACTTTATCGTGCTGGTCAACGGCCCGGAAGGAGCCACGTTCGACTACATGATGGATTACATGGATGAGATCGAAGCGCGGCTGACGCCCTTTGTAGAGAGCGGCGAGCTGGAGCGCGTGGTGGTTCGTGCCCCGCGTGGCTTCGGTAATATCGAAAACTTCAATAGCGGCTTTATCATCGTCAATATGGCGGACTGGGGCAGCCGCCGCAGCGCCTGGGAGATTATGGCCGACGTGCGCCATCAGCTACGCTCACTGCCTGGGGTTCAGGCCTTTCCGGTGATGCGGCAAGGCTTCGGCCAACGTACCCAAAAACCGGTGCAGTTTGTGCTGGGCGGCGGCACTTATGAAGAGCTGGCCCGCTGGCGCGACCGGCTGATTAATCATGTGCGGAAAAACAACCCACGTCTAACCGCCATCGAGAGCAACTACGACGAAACCCAGCCTCAGCTGCGTGTCGATATTAACTATGAGCGCGCCGCTGCGTTAGGCGTCACCGTGACTGAGATTGGCCGCACGCTGGAAGTGTTGCTAGGTGGCCGTAACGTAACGCGCTATGTGGATGATGGCGAAGAGTACGATGTGATTGTGGAAGGTGACCGCAGCCGCCAAAACAGCCCGCGCTCACTGGATAACATTCAGGTGCGCTCGGCGCGTTCCGGCGAACTCATCCCACTGGCAAGTCTGGTCACGCTGTCAGATTTTGCCGGTGCCAGTACGCTGAACCGCTTTGACCGCGTGCGCGCGATTACCATTGAAGCGAACCTCGCCGATGGCTACCCGCTGGGCGAAGCGCTGGCATACCTGCAAGACACCGCCGATACCATTCTGCCGGAAGAGGTACAAACTAACGTGGCGGGGCCATCGCGGGATTTCCAGCAGGCAAGCGGCGCGACGATGTTCCTACTGGTGCTAGGTGCCGTGGTTGTATTCCTGGTACTGGCCGCCCAGTTCGAAAGCCTCATCCACCCGTTTGTGATTATGCTCACGGTGCCGCTGGCCATGAGCGGTGCCCTGCTGGCTCTACTGCTGAGCGGCCAGTCACTGAATATTTACAGTCAGGTGGGCTTGGTGCTGCTGATTGGCTTGGCGGCTAAAAACGGCATTCTCATTGTAGAATTCGCTAACCAGTTGCGGGATGAAGGGCAGGCATTTCGCTCGGCGCTGATTGAGGCCTCGGTGACCCGCCTACGACCCATCTTGATGACCGCCGTGACCACCATGGCCGGTGCTATTCCGCTGATTATCTCCAGCGGGCCAGGGGCGGAGTCGCGGTTGGTGATTGGCACGGTCATCATGGCCGGGGTTGGGGCTGCCACCGTCTTCACGCTGTTTGTGGTGCCCGTGGCGTACGACCTGCTGGCCCGCCACTCTGGCTCGCCTGGAGCAGTGAAGCGCCAGCTCGAAGAGGAGATCGCCAACGCGCCTACGGCTCAACACACGCCGCTTGAGTTGCCAGAGCGATAACGCATCCCCAAAAACACTAAGGGCGCCAACGAGGCGCCCTTAGTGTTTAAACGTCACAACGGGTGTGCTTATTCGCAGTCGCCGATGCGCTCGCCCTCAATCGCGGTATTCATGGTCAGCTCGCCCATGGGAGACTGCGTCAGAATATCCACGGTGCCTTCGATCTGGTCGCCCATGAAGCGCATTTCGCCGTCGATGGTCGCTTCGCCACCTTCAGCGCGGCATACCATGCTGTAGGAGAGGCCGTCGGCACTCATATCCTGGTTCAGCAGTTCGCAGCCTTCTTCCTCTTCAATAAAACCAAAATCAGCACCCTCTAGCTCTTCCTGGGTAATGCACTGACGCTCGGTTTCCGTTTGATCGGGAATCTGCATATCGCCGCTGACGCTAGTCACGCTGACAAACTCCCACTCGCCGGGCGTAACATTAGGTGTTTCCGCCTGGGCAACCATCGGGAAGGCCGCTAAGGCCGCAACTGCCATGTACCGTTTCATCATCGCTTTTATCTCGCTAGGTGGTTCGGGAAAACTCGTCATTATCCTACCTGATTCGTTGATCAGGTGCCTGCTTGCAAACAGCACTGCTACACTAAGCTGTCAATGACATTGAGTGTAACGCTGAAAAGGGCAACAACCATGCACGACGACGCACTAATTAATCATGATTTCCACTGCCCTTACTGTGATACGCCGCTCACTTTTGTGATCGATACCTCTCAGGGTAGCCACGACACCTGGGAAGATTGCCATCAGTGCTGCGCGCCCATCCAGCTACAGGTCATTGTGTCACCAATGACCGGAGAGCTAGACGCCGTCATCACTGGACGTGACGACGACGTGCTGTAGCGTTGGGTTAAAAAGCTTAAGCCTCCTCCCCTTGCTGTATCACTGACTGGCGCTTGGCCTCGCTGCGGCGCATGAAGTACCACGCCAGAAGTGTCGCCAACGATACGGTCAGAATAATCAGCGTCGCCAGCGCGTTGATCTTCGGCGACACGCCCATTCGCACCGAGGAAAACACCACCATCGGTAGCGTATTGGCCCCCGGCCCAGAGACAAAGCTGGCAATCACCAAGTCATCCAACGACAGCGTAAAGGCCAGCAGCCAGCCTGCAGCGAGGGCGGGTGCAATGACCGGTAGCGTGACGAAGAAGAAGGTTTTGACCGGCGGTGAGCCTAAATCCATCGCCGCCTCTTCAATAGAGCGGTCCACTTCCCGCAACCTAGCCGCCACCACCACCGCCACGTAGGCGCTACAGAACGTAGTGTGGGCAATCCAAATAGTGGCCATGCCACGGTCGGCGGGCCAGCCGATCAGCTGCGCCATTTGCACAAACAGCAGTAGCAGCGACAGGCCGGTAATCACTTCCGGCATCACCAGCGGCGCGGTCACCATGCTGGAAAGCGCCGTTTTGCCACGAAAATGGCCATAGCGCGTCATAACAAACGCAGCCACCGTGCCCAGGCACACCGCCATACTGGCCGCAAAGAAGGCAATCTCAAGGCTGGTCCATACCGCCGACAGAATCTGCTGGTCGCGAAACAGCTCGCCATACCATTGGGTTGAGAAACCGGCCCATACGGTTACTAGGCGCGACTCATTAAACGAATACACCACCAGCACCATCATGGGCAGGTACAAAAACAGCAGGCCCAACACCAGCATCACGGTGGTAAAACTTGGGCGCCGACGCGATCTCATCATTCTTCAAGCTCCCGTGACTGGTAGCGGTGGAACCACACAATGGGAATGAGCAATAGCAGCAGCATCACCATGGCGAGCGCTGACGCGACCGGCCAGTCGCGGTTAAGGAAGAACTCTTCCCACAGCACCTTACCAATCATCAACGTATCGGGGCCGCCTAGTAGCTCAGGAATCACAAACTCCCCAACGGCAGGAATAAACACCAGCATTGAGCCTGCGATAATGCCCCCCATCGAGAGCGGCAGTGTCACCTTTAAAAAGGTATTGAGCTTACGCGACCCAAGATCCGAGGCCGCTTCCAGCAGCGAGTTATCCAAACGCGTCAGGTGGGCATACAGCGGCAGTACCATAAACGGTAGGTAGGCGTAGACAATGCCCACAATTACCGAAAACTGGGTATTCATCATCCGCAGCGGTGAATCAATCACCCCCAACCCCATCAATAGGTTATTGATTAGGCCACTATTGCTAAGAATACCCATCCAGGCGTATACCCGAATCAGAAACGATGTCCAGGATGGCAACATCACTAACAGCAGCAGAATCAGCTGCAAGCGCCCTGGGGCACGGGCCATGGCGTAGGCCATCGGATAGCCAATCAGCAAACACACCACTGTCGCCACAAATGCGGTTTTAATCGACCCCCAGTACGCGGCGACATAGAGCGAATCCGACAACAAAAACAGATAGTTGCCTAGGTTCAAAAAGATGTTCAGCGTTTGATCGGCATACTCTAACAGCGGCCCGTAGGGAGGAATGGCAATGGCCGATTCAGAAAGGCTGATCTTAAGCACCAGCGCAAAGGGCAGTAGGAAAAATAGCGTCAGCCACACCAGCGGGAAAGCAATCACGGCGCGTCGGCCTAAATGCATCCGCTTGATAAAGCCTGCAATGCGAGATGGCATCATAATGGGCAATCTCCTGTCAGCCACCCGGGCATTAGCGGTTCAGCACGATAGCGCTATGATTTTCCCAATAAACGTACACGCTATCCTCCCAGGTTGGGCGGTCACCGCGCCGCTCGGTGTTGGCCATGCTCACTTTAATCATCTGCCCGGAAGCAGTGCGCACGTAGTAAAGTGAATAGCCGCCCAAGTAGGCGATATCATCCACCTTGCCCGCTTCCCAGTTGTACTCTGACGACGGCTGCTCACGGGTTAGCCAGATTTTCTCAGGGCGCAGCGCCGCCCACACCCGGCGGTCTACTGCCTGGGTGGTAATGCCGTGGTCGATATAGATCGGCCGTGAGAGCGCAGGTGACTCAATGCGGCAGTGGTCAGCGGCGTCCTCAATGATCTCACCCTCAAACAAGTTCACTGTACCGACGAACTCGGCCACCATCCGGCTGGCAGGGCTTTCATAAATATCCACCGGCGAGCCAACCTGCTCAATCCAGCCATCCGCCATGATCGCCACACGGTCGGCCATGGTCATGGCCTCTTCCTGGTCGTGGGTCACCATGATGCAGGTCACACCCACCTGCTCAATGATCTCGACCACTTCCAGCTGCATTTCGGTGCGCAGCTTTTTATCCAGCGCGCCCATGGGCTCATCTAGCAGCAGCAGCTTGGGTCGTTTGGCAAGCGAGCGCGCCAAGGCGACCCGCTGGCGCTGACCGCCAGAAAGCTGGTGGGGTTTACGCTTAGCGAAGCGCTCCATATGCACCAGCTTGAGCATCTGGGCAACCCGCGCTTCAATTTCAGCTTTAGGCAGCTTGTCCTGCTTTAATCCAAAGGCAATATTCTGCGCCACGGTCATATGCGGAAATAGCGCATAGGACTGGAACATCATATTGATGGGCCGCTTGTGTGGCGGCATCTCAGTGATGTTTTCGCCACTCAGCAAAATGCGCCCTTCGCTGGGCGTCTCAAAACCGGCAAGCATGCGCAGCAGGGTAGATTTACCCGAGCCAGACCCACCTAGCAGGGCAAAAATCTCGCCGCGCTTTACCTGCAAATTCACATCATCGACGGCAAGCGCATCATCAAACCGCTTGCTCAAGCGCTTAACCTCTAAAACGATATCCTCGGCAAATCGAGGTGCTTTCCCCTGAGCGCGCACAGGCGGGGGAATGGCAGACGAAGAGGATGAAGAATCGTTCGACAGGGGCGTAGTGACCATTCGCCACTCCCATCAAAAGGCCCGGTTAACCGGGCGATAAAAGACAAACAGCGAGCCGAGCAGCTGCCCGGCTCGCCGTCAGGCGATGATTAGAATTAACGGCCAGACTTAACGCGGTTCCAGGTGCGCGTACGGGCACGCAGGATATCCTGGGTTTTTTCTACCTGGACATACAGGTTCTGCATGACGTCGGTTTCCGGGTAGATGGCCGGATCGTTAATCAGCTCATCTGAGAGGTACTCGTTCGCCGCCAGGTTGGGGTTGGCATAGCGCACGTACTCGCTGATCTCAGCAGCAATTTCAGGGTCGAGGATGAAATTAATAAACGCGTGGGCGTTGTCGGGATTCGGAGCATCTGCCGGAATCGCCATCATATCAAACCACAGCGCAGCGCCCTCTTTCGGGATGCTGTAGCCAATGGTGAAATCACGGCCCGCTTCTTCCGCACGCGCGGCAGCCTGGAAGATATCACCAGAGTAGCCTGCCGCCACGCAGATATCACCGTTGGCAAGGTCAGACACATAGCGCGAAGAGTGGAAGTAGGTAATGTTATCGCGCACTTTGGAGATTAGCTCACCGGCAGCCTCAATGTCCTCAACGCTTTCATTGAGTGGGTCAAGGCCAAGATAAACCATCGCAGGTGACAGCATTTCATCACCAGAATCCAGCATCGCAAGGCCACAGCCTGCTTCACTAAGCTTGGTGGTAATTTCCGGGTCAAACAGCAATGCCCAGCTATCTAACGGTGCGTCGTCACCCAAAATTTCGGTGACGCGCTCAACGTTATAGCCAATGCCGTTGGTGCCCCACATATAAGGAACCGAGTATTCGCTACCTTGATCGATGGTTTCCAAGTTAGCCATCAGCTCAGGATCAAGGTTATCTAAATTGGGCAGCAGCTCATGGTTAAGCGGCTGAAAAACGCCTGCTTTCAACTGGCGGGTGAAGTAATAGGTCGAAGGCACGACCACATCGTAGCCGGAACGGCCGGAGAGCAGGGCCGCATCAAGAATTTCGTTACTATCGTAAACGTCGTAGGTTATTTCAATACCGGTACGCTCGGTAAACTTCTCCAGCGTTTCCGGGGCAATATAGTCAGACCAGTTATATACCCGCACTTCTTCAGCATGGGCAGCAGCGGCCGCTACGGCAAAAGAGATGGCCGTAACGGCCCCTGAAAGTTTTTTAACGTTCCCCATTTACCTGCTCCTTATCTCGAAAGTCTACATCACCAAAAAGCCGTGTACTGCAATCGGCTGTCGCTGGCTGGTTAGCCACCGATGCAACTAGCGCTAGCTGAAAACAGCTTAGGCGATTATCGCAACCGTGCGAATTTTGCGGTGCAGTGCCGTCTATCGCAAGAGTATGTGGAAAATTCTTGTATTCAGCTCCTGTTGCCCCCACTTCCTTGGTCAGCTGAAGGTAGCAAGAAGGACCTATAGCCAAAGCCTATTGGAAAGATTCATTTTTCCAATTTTAGCTATTAGTCGTAGTCCGCTACCATTGGCAACAACTTTTTCTACTGCCATTCACCTATTGTGGAGACGTTCTGAATGTCTTTGATTAACACTGAAGTAAAACCGTTTAAAGCCACTGCTTACCTGAACGGCGAATTTGTTGACGTTACTGAAGCCGACATGAAAGGCCAGTGGTCCATTTTCTTCTTCTACCCGGCCGACTTCACTTTCGTTTGCCCGACTGAGCTGGGCGACTTGGCTGATAACTACGAAGCCTTCAAGAAGTTGGGCGTTGAAATTTACAGCGTGTCTACCGACACCCACTTCACACATAAAGCATGGCACGACAGCTCTGAAACCATCGGTAAACTGCAGTACCCGATGATTGCTGACCCGACCCTGCAAATTTCTCGCAACTTCGAAGTTCTGATCGAAGAAGCAGGTCTGGCTGAGCGCGGTACTTTCGTCGTTGACCCGGATGGCAAAATCCAGATCGTCGAAATCAACGCTGGTAACATCGGCCGTAACGCTGAAGAGCTGCTGCGTAAAGTGAAGGCTGCTCAGTACGTTCGTGAAAACCCGAACGAAGTATGCCCGGCTAAATGGAAAGAAGGCGAAGAGACCCTAGCTCCGTCTCTGGACCTCGTAGGCAAAATCTAAATTGCCTACCGCTGCCGCTTAGGATTCGAATCGCATTAAGTTGAATCCCTACAGGCAGCACAGCACCCGGGCACTTGGCCCGGGTGTTTCGTTTAAGCACCCGTGTAACCGCATCCCCTGTTTTCCCTAGCGCTTTTACCGACTGCCCTACTGATCCGGCAGCGGGCGTTTTAGGTTGAGAACAACTTACTGCTGACTGCGAGGAAGCCACTGTCATGCTGGACGCCAATTTAAAAAATCAGTTGAAAGCTTACCTGGAAAAAGTGACTCAACCGTTCGAGATCGTTGCGTCCCTCGATGACGGTGCCAAGTCACGCGAATTACTGGGCCTGTTGGAAGATATCAGCAGCCTCACCGATAAAATTACCCTGCATACCGACGGGCAAGATAGCCGTACCCCGTCGTTTGCGATTAACCGCCCCGGCGAAGAAACCGGCGTGGTGTTTGCAGGCATCCCCATGGGCCACGAGTTCACCTCGCTGGTACTGGCACTGCTGCAAGTCGGTGGTCACCCACCGAAGACCTCTCAAGAGCTGTTAGATCAAATCAAGGATCTCGACGGCGAGATGCTGTTTGAGACCTACTACTCGCTCTCCTGCCAGAACTGCCCGGATGTAGTTCAGGCGCTGAACCTGATGGCGATCTTCAACCCGAACGTGCGTCATGTCGCTATCGACGGTGCGCTGTTCCAGGATGAAGTTGAATCGCGTGAAATCATGTCCGTGCCCAGCATCTACTTAAACGGCAAGCCGTTTGACCAGGGCCGCATGACCCTTGAACAGATTCTGGCCAAAGTGGACACTGGCGCTGCCGACCGTGAAGCGAAGAAGCTGAGCGAAAAAGCCGCCTTCGATACGCTGGTGATTGGCGGCGGCCCAGCAGGTGCAGCGGCAGCCATCTACTCCGCACGTAAAGGCATTAACACCGGTGTTGCCGCCGAGCGCTTTGGTGGCCAGGTATCCGACACCATGGGTATTGAGAACTTTATCTCTGTTACCCACACCGAAGGCCCCAAGCTGGTCAGCGCACTTGAAGAGCACGTTAAAGAGTACGAAGTCGACGTGATGAATCTGCAACGTGCTACGTCGTTCAAAGCAGCAGAAGCCGAAGGCGGCCTGCATGAGGTCACGTTCGAGTCTGGCGCGAAGCTGAAGAGCAAAACTCTGGTACTGGCCACCGGTGCCCGCTGGCGTGAAATGAACGTGCCCGGCGAGCAAGAGTACCGCAACAAAGGTGTTGCCTACTGCCCCCACTGCGACGGCCCGCTGTTCAAAGGCAAGCGGGTGGCGGTCATCGGTGGCGGTAACTCCGGCGTTGAAGCGGCTATCGACTTGGCTGGCATCGTCGGCCACGTAACGCTGGTTGAGTTTATGGGTGAAATGCGCGCCGACGCGGTACTGCAGAAGAAGCTGAAGAGCCTGCCTAACGTCGACATCGTGCTAAATGCCCAAACCACCGAAGTGACCGGCGACGGCAGCCGCGTCAATGGCCTGACCTACAAAGACCGCAACACCGATGAAGTGAAGAGCATCGCGCTGGAAGGCATCTTTGTGCAAATCGGCCTAGTGCCTAACACCGAGTGGCTGAAAGGCTCGCCAATTGAAATGTCACCCCGTGGCGAGATCATCGTCGATGCCCACGGTATGACCTCGGTGCCCGGCGTGTTCGCCGCTGGCGATGTCACCACCGTGCCCTACAAGCAGATCATTATTGCGATGGGTGAAGGTGCCAAAGCATCACTGGGTGCCTTCGATTATCTGATTCGTAACTAATCTGCTAGATGACTGGCTGATAGGGCGGCAGCGCCGCCCTACTGAGTTCGTTCCCTTTGACGTGAAGACCGTGACGTCGCGCCCGCCCCCCTGCGGGCTTTTTTTATGCGCAGGCGCTGTGCGTGAATGTCGTGTGCGAGTGTTATGTGCGAGCGCTACACACCGGGCACGCCGGGTCTCTTGGCACCTGAAAATGGCGCCACTGGCCGCTTAAGCCATCAAAGGTAGATAAGCCCTGATGCGCCGTCCCCGCACCGCTTAGCAGCTTAAATGCCTCTACCGCCTGGAAGCAGCCAATCAGCCCCACTAAAGGGGCCATGACACCGCTCTCTGCACAGCTCAGCGCTTCATCTTCGCTATCCCCTGGCGGGTATAAACAGGCGTAGCAGGGGCACGCTTCATCACGCGGGTCAAACACCGCCAGTTGGCCCGAAAAGCGAATCGCCGCGCCGGAAATCAGCGGCACGCCTGCCTGCTGGGAGGCGGCATTGATGGCATAGCGGCTGGAAAAACGGTCGGTGCAGTCCAACACCACATCGGCCGAGGCCACCAGGGCGGTGAGCGCTTCGCCTTCTGCATGCTGCTCAAGGGCCACAACGTGGCACTCTGGGTTAAGCGCTTGCATGCTCTCCTTGGCGGAGCGCGCTTTGTTCACCCCCAGGCTTGCCTGCTGATGGGCAATTTGGCGCTGCAAATTGGTTAGCTCGACATGGTCAGCATCGGCAATGGTGATGGTACCTA
>NZ_JAMZBE010000112.1:0-12076 GCF_024158645.1 Halomonas sp. 707B3 | reverse complement strand
CGTCGTGACCGTGCGCTAATTGGCGCCGCAGTAGGCGCGGCTGCCGGCGCGGGTGTGGGTGCCTATATGGACCGTCAAGAGCAGCAGTTGCGTGACAATCTACAAGGCTCGCGTATTGAAATTGACCGCCGTGGCGATGATATTGTGCTTAACATGCCTAGCAGCGTCACGTTCGGGTTTGATTCCGCTGAACTCACAGCTGATGCGCGCAGCGCTCTAAACGAAGTGGCGAATGTCCTCACTCAGTACACCGATACTCGTGTGAACATTGCAGGCCACACGGATAGCACCGGCGATGCCAGCTACAACCAGCGTCTCTCTGAGCGTCGTGCTCAGTCGGTCGGTAGCTACCTGAGCCAGAACGGTGTTTCCTCTATGCGCTTAAACACCATGGGCTACGGTGCTAATCAGCCGGTGGCTAGCAATGCTACCGAGCAGGGCCGCGCGCAGAACCGTCGTGTAGAAATCACCCTGACGCCTACCGGCAACGGCCAGTAATATGCGTTAATCTCGGCATTGCCGTCCAACGCCCGCTATGCTCACATAGCGGGCTTTTTTGTTCAATTGCTAGCGAGCTGCCATGCTGTCGTATCAACACGCCTACCACGCCGGAAACTTTGCCGATGTCCAGAAGCATTTAACGCTTTTTGCGGTGGCTGATTATTTATTACGTAAAAAATCAGCAATTACATATGTTGATAGTCATGCGGGGAGAGGCCTCTATCCGCTAGCCACCAAAGAGACCCAGCGGCTTCAAGAGTATCGGGAAGGCATCGCTCCGCTCTGGCAGGCCCGACAGCAGCTGAGCGACCCGTTGCTTAGCCGTTGGCTTACCGCTTTGAATTCAGCGCAACCCAACGCTGATGTGCTATCTCACTACCCGGGGTCACCCTGGTGGCTTGCTAAGGCGCTACGTGACCATGACCAACTGCGTCTATTTGAACTACACCCGGGTGAGCATGAACATTTGAGTGGCCAGACGCTGCCAAAGCAGGCACGTCGCGTATACGGCGATGGGTTGCAGGGGCTGAAACAGTTGGTGCCGGTGGCGACGCCACGAATGTGCGTGTTAGTAGACCCTAGCTACGAGCGTAAAGCGGAGTATCAAGAGGTTGTCGACGCGGTTGCTTATACCCTGGAAAAAGTGCGCCACGCCGTGTTGATGATTTGGTACCCGCTGCTGCCTGCTGGGCATCACGAAACGTTGCTCAGCGGGCTTGAAGCGAGCGGTATTCGTAAAATTTGGCACAGCGAGCTGCTGCTACGGGCCGCGGGGGAGAGTGTGCACGGGATGTACGGTAGCGGCATGGTGGTCATCAATCCGCCCTGGGGGCTGGATGAGCAGCTTGCTGCAGCGATGTCGCAGGTGACACCGCTGCTGGGGAGCGACAGCCACTACCGCGCCAAATGGCTGGTGGGCGAGTAGTGACGGATAGTCGTGGTGGATGATGTGTTACGAGTGGCTCGGTTACTTGCCAATACAGAAGCTGCCAAAAATTTCGCCAAGCAGATCATCGGCGCTAAATTCGCCGGTGATCTCTCCCAGCGCCTGCTGCGCATCCCTCAGGTCTTCGGCAAGCAGCTCACCTGCACCGTAGCCATCTAGCTGTGCTCGCCCTGTATCAAGTGCCGCCATGGCGCGGTCAAGGGCATCCAAATGGCGGCGGCGGGCGGAGAAGCGGCCCTCTGTCGTTGCAGAGAAGCCCATCACCTCTTTCAAATGCGTTTTCAAACTATCCACACCCTCTCCAGTTTTCGCTGATAGCCGAATAATCGGAGTGGCTGTGGATAATTCAATGCCCGGCGCTTCAGCACTGGCATCGATTTTATTACGCACCAGGGTAAGCCTGCTTTGATCGGGGAGGCGCTCCACGAACTCAGGCCAGATGCTCATCGGGTCGGTAGCCGCTGTGGTAGATGCATCCACCATAAGCAGTACGCGGTCGGCCTTTTCTATCTCTTCCCATGCCCGGGCAACACCGATTTTCTCTACTGCATCGGGCGTATCACGCAGCCCGGCAGTATCGATAATATGCAGCGGCATGCCGTCTAGGTGAATGTACTCCCGCAGTACGTCACGAGTGGTGCCCGCGATGTCTGTCACAATAGCCGTATCCTGCTCGGTCAGCGCGTTCAGTAGGCTCGATTTACCTGCATTGGGGCGTCCTGCAATCACCACGCTCATGCCCTCGCGTAGCAGAGCGCCTTGCCCAGCGGCCTTACGAACAGCAACCAGCGCCTGCTGAACACTCTCTAAGTGCGTGGCGACATGGCCATCGGCGAGAAAGTCGATTTCTTCCTCCGGAAAATCGATGGCAGCTTCAACGTAAACGCGCAGCTCAATCAGCCGTTGGACCAGCGCAGCAACCCGCTGTGAGAACTCGCCCTGAAGCGAGCGCACGGCGTTCTCAGCGGCGGAGCGGGAGGTGGCATCAATAAGGTCGGCAATTGCTTCCGCCTGTGCCAGATCCAGCTTGTCGTTAAGAAACGCCCGTTCAGAGAACTCTCCGGGCCGGGCCAGGCGAGCGCCTAGCTGCAGGCAGCGCTCAAGCAGCATATCCATAATGATGGGGCCGCCGTGGCCTTGCAGCTCCAGCACGTCTTCACCGGTGAAGGAGTGGGGGCCGTTAAACAGTAGCGCTATGCCTTCGTCAATGATGCCTTTAGCGCCTTGAAACGGGCCGTAGTGAGCGTAACGAGGAGCAGGGCAATCACCCAGTATTTCAGTGGCTATCGCGCGGCAAGCGGGGCCTGACACGCGAATAATACCAACGCCGCCACGGCCGGGTGGGGTTGCCAAGGCGGTAATGGTGTCTTGGGTATAGAGTCGATCGGCCATGACGCTTCCTAGTGGCTAATGAGATGAGTGTATCGTGATGGCGCTCATGATGAGCAGGTTAGGCCTAAAACGCCAGACCCCCGCAAAGGCGGGGGTCTGGGAGTAGCAGAGGGGAGCGATTACTTGGTTCGCATCCCTTTGCCGACGCTTGGGTCATTCTCAATACTGCGCGTAATAAAGTACTGCTGCGCCACCGAGATGATGTTGTTGACTACCCAGTAGATGACCAAACCTGCCGGGAACCACAGGAAGAAGAAGGTGAAGATAATCGGCAGCATCTTCATGATCTTCGCCTGCATGGGGTCTGGCGGTGTCGGGTTCAGCATCTGCTGAACAAACATCGAGATACCCATCAGAATCGGTAGGATGAAGTAGGGGTCTTTCACCGAGAGATCCTGGATCCAGAACATGAACGGCGCGTGGCGCAGCTCAACGGATTCCAGCAGCATCCAGTACAGGGCGATAAATACCGGCATCTGTACCAGAATCGGCAAACAGCCACCTAGCGGATTGATCTTCTCTTTCTGGTAGAACTTCATCATCTCTTGAGACATTTTCTGGCGGTCGTCGCCATACATCTCTTTGAGACGCTGCATCTCTGGGCCCAGTTTGCGCATACGCGCCATGGACTTGTAGGCCTTGGCAGACAGCGGGAAGAGCACCAGCTTCACCAGCACGGTAAGCAGAACGATCGACCAGCCCCAGTTACCGACGATGTCGTGGATCTTATCCAGCAGCCAGAACAGCGGGTTGGCAATGAACCAAAGCCAGCCGTAATCCACGGTGAGCTTAAGGTTCGGTGCGACTTGCTCAAGGTAGTCCTGAACCTTCGGACCCATGTAGAGCGTAGCACTCAGCGTAGCTTCGCCATCGGCGGCGACGCTGCTGGTGGGGCCAGCAAAGGCCACTACGTTACGATCACGAGAATCGGTCGTTACGTAGTAGAGGTTTTGCTGGTTTTGTGGCGGTGCCCAAGCGGAGACGAAGTAGTGCTGGATCATCGCAACCCAACCACCCTGCGCTTCGCGGTTCTCGAAGCTACGGCTTTGAATAGTTTCAAAGTCGATCTTCTCGTAACGCGCTTCCGGCGTGGAATAGGCGGCCCCCAGGTAGGAGTTCATCCCCATGGCCACACCGCTAGACGGGTCCGGGCTATTGTCGCGAGCCAGCTGACCAATAAAGCGAGCACTCACCGGCGCATCGGTGTTATTGGCTAGATAGTAGCTCACGTTAACCGCATAGCTGCCGCGATCAAATGTCAGGCGCTTGATGACCTCAACACCGTTCACGTCGGCGGTAAGGTCAACGCTTAGCTGCTCTTCTTCGTCACCCAAGCGGTACTCGTTACGCTCAGGAGTGAAGGCAATGCGGCTTGCTTGGCCATCTAGCTGTAGCCCTGAGCGGGCCACGTAGCTACGCGTGGCGTTATCCGATAGCAGCACGTAATTGCGGTCGGAATCCAGCGTCAGCTTATGCTGCGGCAGGGCAGCGTAGACAATATCGCCACCAAAGGGGTCGATGCGTACGTCAAGTACGTCGGTGGTGACGGCAATAAAGTCGCGGCTGGCGGTGTCGCTTTCAGCATCACCGACGCCTTCGCTGATGGCGTTTTGAGGAGCGGAAGTGCTAGGTACAGAGAGATCATCGCTACCGTTCTCGCTCGCAGGAGCCCCGTTACTGCTTTGGGTTATCTCAGGCGTTGAGTCGTAGGTGGTCTGCCCGTAATCCTGATTCCACTGTACAACCAAAAGGTAGGCAAGCACTGCCAGTGGAATCAGTAATAAAAGTCGTTTTACGTCCATGAGGGTTCTGCCCGATGGGTGGTGAACATGCTAATGGCGCAGTGTCATTTACTCGACCCATGACACACGAAAGCCTGCCAAGCGGCAGGCCGAGGTCGAGCGGCGAGGTATGTCGTCAAGCGTCACGTGTTACGCCATGAGGCGGGGGAGGTGCAGACACCGCCTGTGCGTCGCGCTGAAGTCGTTTCCACATGCCGTGTAGCTGGCGAGTAAGCGTTTCGTTATCGATATCCTGCACGCCGCGCTTCGCCAATATCACGATATCCACAGAGGGTAAGTGATCCTGACGTAGACGAACGGATTCCCGGACGAGTCGCTTGAAGCGGTTACGATCAACAGCGAGCTTCACATTTTTTTTGCTGACCACCAGTCCAATACGGGGATGCCCCCGGGTACTCATGCGCGCTAGCGCCATCATACCTTTGCCATGAACTTTCAGGTCGGCCTGTTCAAACACGTGACTAAAATCCCCGGCATTTAGCAAACGTAAGCACCGGGGAAAGCCTTGTTGCGACACACGCAATCCGAGATCAGGCGCTCAGACGCTTGCGGCCTTTGGCGCGGCGGCGTGCGATAACGGCACGGCCGTTTTTGGTTGCCATACGAGCACGGAAGCCATGCGCGCGCTTGCGCTTGAGAACGCTGGGTTGAAAAGTGCGTTTCATAACTCGTTATTCCCACGTGGTTTAGGACGGAAAGTGAATTCCAAAAGACCCGGTCCAGTGAGGAACTAGCCGGGGAGTTTCAATTCAAGACCGGAAATTGTAGAGACTTCCCGCGCCGGGTGCAATTTTTCCTTGCATAAAAAGAGTGAAAAAGGCAATAGCGCTGCCGCTTCCATCAGGTTTTGATTCAACCAAGGCCACACTACTATTACTAATGAAGTTATTTAAAACCTACTGTTATTAATAGTGGGGATACTATTTGTGGATAAGTGGTTTTAGTATAATTTTATCAACAGGTTAAAATAATAAAAAATCTGTGTATAAGTATCAAATAACCGGCCAATAAACTGTGAATTAGATGTGTTCAACGTAAGACAACTTACTCAAAAATACCCTTGTACCCATTTCATTACCGGGTTTTCCTTAGCCCTCACGCACAGTTGTCCACAGGCAAAAAAGAGCCGCTAGCGCGTGTGGATAACCGCTTCGTTGGGCGCTACAATGGTCGGCCGTTTTCAACCGATGGTGAGATGAGTGTCGCTCGCGCTTTGGCAACAGTGCCTGGACTACCTGCAGGACGAACTGAATTCACAGCAGTTCAACACCTGGATACGTCCGCTGCAGGCAGAAGAAGGAGACACCAATGAGCTACGCTTATTGGCGCCGAATCGCTTTGTGCGCGACTGGGTGAGTGATAAGTACGCTAAGCGTATTAGTGAGCTAATGCGTGAGCTCGCCCCTTCTAAACCTCCCAAGGTCAGCTTAACCGTCGGCAGCCGGCGGGCTGCAGCGGCTGCGCCGCAACCCAGAGAGCTGGGTAATCCGGTCTCGGCCGCACCAGCACAGCCGTCATCCCCCGCCGTTCATACTCCGCCGCGTGGTGATATTGGCGATGAGCGTGAGATTGACCAACTGCGTGAAGAGAATGCCCCTAGCCGTCGTGGCAATGAGCGCCAGGTTCAAGTCGAAGGCAGCTTGAAGCACAGCAGTGGCTTAAACCCTAATTTCACCTTCGATACCTTTGTAGAAGGTAAATCGAACCAACTTGCCCGTGCAGCTTCCCGCCAGGTGTCGGAAAATCCTGGTGGCGCTTATAACCCGCTGTTTTTATACGGTGGTGTTGGCTTGGGTAAAACGCACTTGATGCATGCTGTGGGCAATGCATTGGCAGGCCGTCGTGAAAATGCACGCGTGGTCTACCTGCACTCCGAGCGTTTTGTTGCTGATATGGTGAAGGCGCTGCAGCTTAATGCGATTAACGACTTTAAGCGTTTCTATCGCAGCGTCGATGCCCTGCTGATTGACGATATTCAATTTTTTGCCGGTAAAGAGCGTTCTCAGGAAGAGTTTTTCCACACGTTCAACGCGCTGTTAGAGGGTGGTCAGCAGATGATTCTCACCTCTGACCGCTACCCTAAAGAGATTAGTGGCGTTGAAGAGCGTCTTAAGTCGCGCTTTGGCTGGGGGCTTACCGTGGCGATCGAGCCGCCGGAGCTTGAGACACGAGTGGCGATTTTGATGAAAAAAGCCGATCAAGCAAAAGTGGATTTGCCCCACGATGCGGCTTTCTTTATCGCTCAGAAGATTCGCTCAAACGTGCGTGAGCTGGAAGGCGCGCTGAAAAAAGTCATTGCCGACTCGCACTTTATGGGCAAAACCATTACTCAAGACTTTATCCGCGAGTCGCTGAAAGACCTACTGGCGCTGCAGGATAAGCAGGTGGGGGTGGATAATATTCAGCGCACGGTGGCTGAATATTACAAAATCAAGGTGGCGGATCTGCTCTCTAAGCGGCGCTCCCGTTCGGTAGCGCGCCCGCGACAGGTCGCTATGGCGCTGGCGAAAGAACTAACCAACCATAGCCTGCCTGAGATTGGCGATGCATTTGGTGGCCGCGATCACACCACCGTGCTGCACGCCTGCCGAAAAGTAAAAGCACTGCAGGAAGAGAATGCGGATATCCGTGAGGATTACAAAAACCTCCTTCGTCTGCTAACCAGTTAACCTTTTTCGTTTACGCCTGCCATGGGCAGGCCTTTCAGGATAGAAAACCGGAGTTTCGATGAAATTTACCATTTCCCGAGAGGCGCTGCTTCGCCCGCTGACTCTGGTGGCGGGCGTAGTAGAACGGCGCCAAACGCTGCCTGTGCTCTCTAACGTACTGATTCAAGTTGAAGGCGATCAGGTCGCCCTGACCGGTACGGATCTTGAAGTTGAGCTAGTAGGCCGCACGGTCGCCAGCCAAGTGGACCAAGCGGGCGCTGCTACGGTGCCGGCTAGAAAGCTGATGGATATTTGTAAATCGCTGCCCGATCAGTCCGACATTCAGTTAGCAGTTGAAGAGGGGCGCGCGGTATTACGTAGTGGTCGTTCGCGCTTTACACTTTCTACACTTCCTGTAGCAGAATTTCCTAATATTGAAGATGCCGATGGCAGTCAGGAACTCAGCGTTCCGCGTGGCACGCTTAAGCATTTGATTGAGTCCACCTCCTTTGCCATGGCGCAGCAGGATGTGCGTTATTACCTAAACGGTATGCTGCTGGAAATTCAGAGCAATTTGCTGCGTACGGTCGCGACCGATGGACACCGTTTGGCGATGTGCTCGCGTCCCATTGACGTTGCAGTAAGCCAGTCTCAAAAGCTGATTGTGCCCCGTAAAGGTATCCTAGAGCTCTCTCGCCTGTTGGATGACAGCGATGAACCTGTCAGCCTTACCTTGGGATCAACGCATGTTCGTGCGCATACAGGTGACTTCACGTTTACCTCTAAGCTTATTGACGGCAAATTCCCCGATTATGAGCGCGTAGTGCCGCGCAATGGCGATAAGGTGCTGATTGCTGAGCGTGCAGAGCTGCGTCAGGTGCTGTCGCGCACTGCGATTCTTTCAAATGAGAAGTACCGTGGTGTTCGGCTGTATCTTGAGGAAAATAACCTCAAAGTAATGGCCAACAACCCGGAGCAGGAAGAAGCGGAAGAGAACATTGCCGTGGAGTACAGCGGTAGCGCCATGGAAGTGGGCTTTAACGTTGGCTATCTGGTGGATGTGCTCTCTGTGCTTGATGAAGAGCGCGTACAAATTACCCTAGCCGACCCGAACAGCAGCGCCCTGCTGGAAGAGCCTGGCGGTGGTGATGCGCTGTATGTTGTTATGCCGATGCGCTTATAACCGCATTGGCACTGAATGAAAACGGCGCTTCTACATTGTCAGAAGCGCCGTTTTCGCATTTGGCAACGGATAGCGCGTTTCATGGTCTTACTAGGTGGCATTCGCGGATGAGCGTGACACAACTCACTTTTCACGGACTGCGTAACTTGGCTCCGGTTACGATTCATCCGTCACCACGTATCAATGTTATCTATGGCGTGAACGGTAGCGGTAAGACCAGTCTTCTGGAAGGTATTCATATTCTGGGCATGGGACGCTCTTTTCGTACTCGTCAGCTGAAAAATGCCATTCAGTCAGAGGCGCCGTATATGACGCTGTACGGCCGCTTAGCAGGAGACCCTGAGGTGACGCTGGGGGTAAGGCGAATGCGGGCTCAGCGTGAGCTGGAGCTGCGTTTGCGTGGCGAAAAGGGTGTCCGATTGGCTGAGCTGGTAGAAGCTATGCCGCTCCAGCTTATTAATCCTGATGCTTTTCGTTTGCTGGAAGGGTCACCCGCTGGTCGCCGTGAGTTCTTAGACTGGGGAGTGTTTCACGTGAAACATCACTTCCTAGACGCGTGGCAGCGGACTCGCCGGGCGGTGAAACATCGGAATGCACTCCTTAGGCGTGGTAGAATAGCGGCCAGTGAAATAGCGGTGTGGGAGCAGGAGCTCGCCCATTGGGGAGAGCAGATGGATAGGCTACGCCAAGCATGGTTTAGTGAGTTCTTGCCCGTATTTGATGAAACACTGAAAAAATTGCTGCCGCTGCCCGGGTTAACACTCCGCTATGCCAGAGGCTGGGATAAACAACGCTCGCTGGCAGATGTACTGCACGATAGTCGAGAAACCGACCAGCAGATGGGGTTTACGCAGCAGGGCCCACAGCGCGCCGATTTGCGTATTCGGTTGAACAAGCAGCCCGCAATTGAGGTGCTTTCCAGAGGCCAGCAGAAGCTGGTAGTGAGTGCATTAAAGCTCGCCCAAGGAAGGCTTCTGGAAAGTACCGCACAGCGGCACTGCATTTATTTGATAGATGATTTACCGGCAGAGCTGGACGAGCATCACCGCCGCCAGTTCTGCGCTTTGCTTGAAGAGATGCAGTGCCAAGCATTTATTACCAGCGTCGAGCCCACCGCGCTAAGCGATGTCTGGCAGCCCACTACTGCCGTTGAGTTGTTTCACGTGAAACACTCCGAGCAAGGGTTTAGCCAGTGCCAGCCAGATGGGTAGACGACACGGAACGAGACAGACTTCACGACGGAGTGGTCAATGAGCGAGCAGGCTTACGATTCATCAAGCATCAAGGTGCTCAAAGGGCTAGACGCAGTACGTAAGCGTCCAGGCATGTACATCGGTGATACCGACGACGGCACCGGGCTGCACCACATGGTTTTCGAGTTGGTGGATAACTCCATCGATGAAGCCTTGGCAGGCCACTGTAGCGAAATTCGAGTGGTCATCCACGCGGATGAATCGGTAACCGTGAGCGATAATGGCCGGGGTATTCCGACCGAGCTACACGAAGGCGAGGGCGTCTCTGCTGCCGAAGTTATTATGACGGTGCTCCACGCGGGCGGTAAGTTTGACGATAACTCTTATAAAGTATCGGGCGGCTTGCACGGCGTGGGTGTGTCGGTGGTGAACGCGCTCTCAGAAGAGCTGCGCCTGACGATTTGGCGTCAAGGCGAAGTGTTCGAACAAATGTACCACCATGGCGTGCCGCAAGCGCCGCTAGGCGTGGTAGGTAAAACGGAAAAGAGCGGTACCCGCGTTCACTTTCGTCCGTCACCGGCCACGTTTGCCAATATCGAATTCCACTACGATATTCTGGCGAAACGCCTGCGCGAGCTCTCTTTCCTCAACTCTGGTGTTGCCATTCGCCTGATGGATGAGCGCAGCGGCAAAGAGGAGCTGTTCCATTATGAAGGCGGTCTTAAAGCATTCGTCGACCACCTGAATAAGAACAAGACCGTCCTCAATCCGGTGTTTCACTTTAATGCGGTGCGTGAAGACGGTGTAGAGGTCGAAGTGGCGATGCAGTGGAGCGATGCCTTCACTGAGAACATTTTCTGCTACACCAACAACATTCCTCAGCGGGATGGTGGTACCCACTTAGCAGGTTTCCGCGCTGCGCTGACGCGTACGCTGAATCACTATATTGAAGCCCAGGGCCTGCTGAAAAAAGCCAAAGTGAATACCTCTGGTGATGATGCTCGGGAAGGCTTAACCGCCATTATTTCCGTGAAGGTTCCGGATCCCAAGTTCTCGTCGCAGACCAAAGATAAGCTTGTCTCTTCTGAAGTTAAAACGGCAGTAGAGCAGGAAATGGGTCGTCTGTTTGCAGACTACCTGATAGAAAAGCCCAACGAAGCCAAGTCCATCGTCAATAAGATGCTGGACGCCGCGCGTGCCCGTGAAGCAGCCCGTAAAGCGCGGGATATGACACGCCGTAAAGGGGCGCTGGATATTGCAGGCCTGCCGGGCAAGCTTGCCGACTGCCAAGAGAAAGACCCAAGCCAATCAGAGCTTTACCTGGTGGAGGGCGACTCGGCGGGTGGTAGTGCCAAGCAAGGGCGTGACCGTCGTACCCAGGCCATTTTGCCGCTAAAAGGTAAAATCCTGAACGTCGAAAAAGCGCGCTTCGATAAAATGCTCTCCTCCGCTGAAGTGGGTACGCTGATCACGGCGCTGGGCTGTGGCATTGGTCGGGAAGAGTTTAATCCCGATAAGCTGCGCTACCACTCGGTCATTATCATGACCGACGCCGACGTAGACGGTTCGCACATTCGTACGCTGCTACTGACGTTTTTCTTCCGTCAAATGCCAGAGCTGATTGAGCGTGGGCATATCTTTATTGCCCAGCCGCCGCTTTATAAAATCAAACGTGGTAAGCAAGAGCTCTATCTGAAAGATGAGCAGGCCATGATTGATTACCTGACCACCACCGCGCTGGATGGGGCAGGGCTGCACGTTAATGCGGATGCGCCTGGCATTGCTGGCTCACAGTTGGAAGCGCTGGTGAATCAGTATCGCAACGTGATGAAGCGAATTGACCGTTTGGCGCGGGTTTACCCCATCGAAGTATTGAAGCAGGTAGTACATGCTACCGCGCTACAGGGTGAGCCAAGCTTGAAAGACCGCGTCACCATGGAGAACTGGATTGCCGAGCTGCAGAAAGCCATGGATGACATGGTGGCCTATGAGGGTGGCCCGCGCTATCAGTTCTACCTGCAAGAAGACACCGAGCGTGGCCTGCATCTACCGGCAGTTTCCTTGATCGCCCACGGCGTGACGACGGAGTATGTGTGGGGCCTAGACTTCTTTGAAAGCGCTGATTACCGCGCCATTGCCGGCTTAGGGGAAACCCTCAACGGCTTGCTGGATGAGGGTGCCTACATCGCCCGTGGTGAGCGTCAGAAGCCCGTTGCACATTTCTCCGAAGTGCTAACATGGCTGATGCAAGAAGGGCAGCGTGGCCTCTCTGTGCAGCGCTATAAAGGTCTAGGTGAGATGAACCCAGACCAGCTGTGGGAAACCACCATGGATCCGGATAGCCGTCGTATGCTGCGGGTTACTATTGAAGATGCGGTAGCGGCGGATATGATGTTCAACACCCTGATGGG
>NZ_JAMZBE010000111.1:0-12095 GCF_024158645.1 Halomonas sp. 707B3 | reverse complement strand
GGATAATGGAATCCGTATGCCTTATGCGCTATCGGCATGGGGTTTTGGCTTGTAATTAGACTAAAGTCTAACGGTTCGATTATGCCGTTAAAATATCGTTTCTTTTATTTGCAAGCCATTGAAGTGTAACTATTTTTTTGTTGAACGGTAATGCAAATACGGGATTTGGCGAGGGTTTTTGATGATTGGCGCGCGCCGGGCGATTGCGCTACGCGGTGGCAAATCGCTATGCTGAGCGACCATTTTCTTGCAGCAGCGGATACGGAAAATACCCTATTTTGGGCGGGTAACAAGATCCATAAAAAAAGAAAAACCCGCAATAATACCATAAAAACGCTGCTTACAAAATACGCTGACTAGAGGCACGCCCATGAATAGAGGTCTTCACCAGCCAGGCGAGTTTCGCGATAACTGCGGCTTTGGCCTTATTGCCCATATGGAAGGGCAGGCCAGCCACGACTTGCTGAAAACGGCTATTGAATCACTGACTTGCATGACCCACCGCGGTGGTATCGCGGCAGATGGCAAAACCGGCGACGGTTGTGGCCTGCTGCTGAAGATGCCCGCGCAGTTCATGCGTGCTGCTGCAAAAGAAGCGCTCGATGTGGAGCTAGGCGAGCGCTTTGCGGTGGGCTCGGTTTTCCTGCCGAACGACGACGCGCGTGCCTCCAAGGCAAAAGAGACCCTGGCCGCCGAGCTAAGCGCGCGTGGTTTGGACGTACTGGGCTGGCGTGTTGTGCCTACCGACTCGAGTGTCTGTGGCCCTATGGCGCTAGATTGCCTACCGCGCATTGAACAGCTGTTCGTCGCCCCCGGCAGCAGCGAAAACTTCGACGTTGATCTCTTCATGGGCCGCCGCTACGCCGAACAGGCGCTGCGCAGCGACGAAGACTTCTACGTGGCGTCGCTCTCCACCGAAGTGGTCTCCTATAAAGGCTTGGTGATGCCGGAAGATTTACCGGCGTTCTACAAAGACCTCAACGACCCACGTCTGGAAACCGCCATCTGCGTTTTCCACCAGCGCTTCTCGACCAACACGGCGCCGCGCTGGCCGCTGGCGCAGCCGTTCCGCCTGCTCGCGCATAACGGTGAAATCAACACCATTGAAGCCAACCGTGGCTGGGCGAACTCGCGTAAAGCGAACTTCGTTAACGAACGCCTGCCGGACATCGCCAAACTGGACGAAATCGTCAACACCACCGGTTCTGACTCCTCCAGTATGGACAACATGCTGGAAGTGCTGCTGACCGGCGGCATGGAACTGCACCGTGCCGTACGCATGATGGTGCCGCCCGCTTGGCAAAACGTCGAGACCATGGACGCCGAGCTGCGCGCGTTCTACGAGTACAACTCCATGCACATGGAGCCGTGGGACGGCCCCGCAGGCGTGGTGATGACCGACGGTCGCCAAGCAGTATGTATGCTGGACCGTAACGGCCTGCGCCCGGCGCGCTGGGTGATTACCAAGAACGGCTACATCACCCTGGCGTCTGAAATTGGCACTTACGGCTACAAGCCGGAAGACGTGGTGGCAAAAGGCCGCGTGGGCCCTGGTCAAATGTTGGCCGTGGACACCCAAACCGGTGAGGTGCTACACACCCAGGATATCGATGATCGCCTCAAGTCCGCTTACCCCTACAAGCGCTGGCTGAAGCAGGAAGCGAACTATCTGGAGTCGGCGCTGACCGAGCTGGCGCGTTTCCAAACCATGGATACCGACGCGCTGAACGTGCAGCAGAAGATGTTCCAGGTGACGTTTGAAGAGCGTGACCAAGTGCTGCGCCCGCTGGCGGAAAGTGGCCAGGAAGCGGTGGGCTCCATGGGGGACGATACGCCCATGGCGGTACTGTCGAGCCGTCCGCGTCTGCTCACCGATTACTTCCGTCAGAAATTTGCTCAGGTCACCAACCCGCCGATCGACCCGCTGCGTGAAGCGATCGTGATGTCGTTGGAAACCTGCTGTGGTGCCGAGCTGAACGTCTTCCAGGCGACGCCTGAGCACGCCCACCGCTTGATTCTGACAACCCCTGTGCTGTCGCCGCGTAAATTTACTGCGCTGGTGAACCAGGAAGATCCGGCGTTTACTAGCCATATTCTGCCGCTGGGTTACGACCCAGAGCAGACCAGTTTGCAACAGGCGATTACCGCGCTGTGCCAAGAAGCCGAAGCGCAGGTGAAGGCTGGCAAGGTCATTCTGGTGCTCACCGATGCCGAGCTGCCGAAAGGACAACTGCCCATTCAGGCGGCGCTTGCAGTAGGTGCGGTGCACTCTCACCTTGGCCGTTTAGCGTTGCGTCCTAACGCTAATATCGTGGTGGAAACCGGCTACGCCCGCGATGCCCACCAGATGGCCGTGCTGTTCGGCGTTGGTGCAACGGCTGTCTTCCCGTGGCTGGCCTACCAGGTCATGGCGGATATGCATCGCACTGGCGAGCTGACCGGCAACCCGGCGGATGCCCGCGAGAACTACCGCAAAGGCCTGCAGAAAGGGTTGTTCAAGATTCTCTCGAAAATGGGCATCTCAACGCTGGCGTCCTACCGTGGCTCGATGCTGTTTGAAGCGGTAGGCCTGTCGGATGAAGTCATGAACACCTGCTTTGTGGGCATGGCTTCGCGTATCCAGGGCACCGGCTTTGCTGAGCTTCAGCTTCAGCAAGAGCTGCTGGCCAAGGATGCATGGATTCCCCGCAAAGGGATCTCTCAAGGCGGTATGCTCAAGTACGTGCACGGCCACGAGTACCACGCCTACAACCCGGACGTAGTGAAATCGCTGCAAGCCGCTGTGCAAGAAGGCAGCTACGCCAAGTGGAAAAAGTTTGCCCAACTGGTCAACGAGCGTCCGGTGGCCACCATTCGTGACCTGCTGACGCTCAAGCCTTCTGAGTCTCCGGTGCCGCTGGAAGAGGTCGAGCCCATTGAAGCGCTGATTCCGCGCTTTGATAGCGCCGGCATGTCGCTAGGCGCACTGTCGCCTGAGGCGCACGAAGCGCTGGCACAGGCCATGAACGAGGCGGGTGGTCGCTCCAACTCCGGTGAGGGCGGCGAAGACCCCGCTCGTTACGGCACCATTCGCAGCTCGAAAATCAAACAAATCGCCTCTGGGCGCTTTGGCGTGACTCCGGCCTACTTGGTCAATGCCGAAGTGCTGCAGATCAAGGTGGCCCAGGGTGCGAAGCCCGGTGAGGGCGGCCAGCTACCGGGTGGTAAGGTCAATCAACTGATTGCCCGCTTGCGCTACTCGGTGCCCGGCGTCACGCTGATTTCACCGCCGCCGCACCACGATATTTACTCCATCGAAGACTTGGCGCAGCTGATCTTTGACCTCAAACAGGTCAACCCAGACGCGCAGGTCTCGGTAAAACTAGTCTCCGAGCCAGGGATCGGCACCATTGCGACCGGTGTCGCCAAAGCCTATGCGGATTTGATCACCGTGTCTGGTTACGACGGCGGCACCGCAGCCAGCCCGCTCACCTCCATCAAGCACGCCGGTTCCCCTTGGGAGCTGGGGCTGCCCGAGGTGCATCAGGCGCTGCGCATTAACGGCCTGCGGGACAAAATCCGTCTGCAAACCGATGGCGGTCTGAAGACCGGCCTCGACGTCGTTAAAGCGGCGATCCTCGGCGCGGAGAGCTTCGGTTTCGGCACCGCGCCGATGGTTGCGCTGGGCTGTAAATACCTGCGTATTTGCCACCTGAACAACTGTGCCACCGGTGTAGCGACCCAGGATGACTTCCTGCGTGGCGAGCACTTCCGCGGCACCGTGGATATGGTGAAAAACTACTTCCGCTTTATTGCTGAAGAAGTGCGCGAATTGATGGCCATGCTGGGCGTGCGTAAGCTCACCGACCTGATTGGCCGCACGGACCTGTTGGAAGTGCTGGAAGGCAATACGGCGTCGCAGCGTAAGCTGGACTTAATGCCGCTGCTGGCGAACGACTTCGTGCCTGCAGATGCGCCGCAGTTCTGTGAAGTGAGCCGTAACGTGCCCCACGACCCGGGTGCCAAAAACCAGGAAGTCTTGGCGGCGCTGAAAGAGGCCATTGAGTCTCAGTCTGGCGGCACGTTCGATTTTACCATCACCAACTGCGACCGCAGTGTAGGTGCGCTCACCTCCGGTGCCATTGCCAAGCGTTACGGTGAAGATGGCCTTGAGGCCGCTCCGGTCACCGCGCGCTTTACCGGCGTGGCGGGACAAAGCTTTGGCGTATGGAACGCTCGTGGCCTGAACCTCTACCTGGAAGGCGATGCCAACGACTACGTCGGTAAAGGCATGAACGGCGGCAGCATCGTGATCGTGCCGCCCAAGGTCAGCCAGTTCGAGAGCCATAAAACGGCCATTATCGGCAACACCTGCCTCTATGGGGCGACAGGCGGCACGCTGTTTGCCGCTGGTACCGCAGGCGAGCGTTTTGCAGTACGTAACTCGGGTGCGACGGCAGTAATTGAAGGTGCTGGCGACCACTGCTGTGAGTACATGACCGGTGGTTTGGTCTGCGTGCTGGGTGAGACCGGCGTTAACTTCGGTGCGGGCATGACCGGTGGTTTTGCCTACGTGTTGGATGAAGATCGTAGCTTCGTGGATAAGTACAACCACGAGCTGGTCGAGATTCACCGGGTCAACACCGAAGCGATGGAAGCCTACCGTCGCCACCTGCGGGAGATGATCGAGGCCTACGTGGCCGCGACGGGTTCCGCACGCGGTGCGGCGATTCTGGAAGACTTCAGCGACTACGCGCGCCACTTCTGGCTGGTGAAGCCAAAAGCGGCCAGCCTGGGTAGTCTGCTGGATCAGTCTCGGCGTCAGCCGCAATAACCGTCAGCGCCTACGCTTCGAGGAGAGAGATCATGGCCAACCGTTTAAATAACGATTTTCAGTTTGTCGACGTGGGTCGTAAAGACCCACAGAAAAAACCGGCGCACACCCGGGCCAAAGAGTTCGCGGAAATTTACGAGCCGTTCAAGCCCACCGATGCGGCGAGCCAGGCGCACCGCTGCTTGCACTGCGGCAACCCCTACTGCGAGTGGAAGTGCCCGGTACACAACTACATTCCCAACTGGCTGCAGCTGGTGGTGGAAGGCAACATTATTGAAGCCGCCGAGCTGTCTCACAAAACCAACTCGCTGCCGGAAGTGTGTGGCCGCGTGTGCCCCCAAGATCGTCTGTGCGAGGGTGACTGCACCCTGAACGACGGCTTTGGCGCGGTGACGATCGGCTCGGTGGAGAAATACATCACCGATACCGCCTTTGCCATGGGCTGGCGCCCTGATATGTCCAAGGTGGTGTGGACCGATAAGAAAGTCGCGATTGTTGGTGCAGGTCCTGCGGGCTTGGGCTGTGCCGATATTCTGGCGCGCAACGGCGTCAAGCCGGTGGTGTTCGATAAGTACCCCGAAATTGGCGGTCTGCTGACCTTTGGTATCCCTGAGTTCAAGCTGGAAAAGAACGTCATGGAGCGCCGCCGTGCGGTATTCGAGGAGATGGGCGTTGAGTTCCGTCTGAATACCGAAATCGGTACTGATGTCGAGTTCGAGACGCTGCTGCAGGAGTACGACGCGGTGTTCCTGGGCATGGGTACTTACAAGTACATGCAGGGTGGCTTCCCCGGTGAAGATCTGCCCGGCGTATACAAGGCGCTGGACTTCCTGATTGCCAACGTAAACCGCCGCTTGGGTTTCGAGAAAGACCCGAACGACTTTATCTCCATGGAAGGCAAGCGCGTGGTGGTGCTGGGCGGTGGCGATACCGCGATGGACTGTAACCGCACCTCGATTCGTCAGCGCGCCGCCAGCGTGACCTGTGCCTACCGCCGGGATGAAGAGAACATGCCGGGCTCGCGCCGTGAAGTGGCTAACGCACGGGAAGAGGGCGTCGAGTTCCTGTTCAACCGCCAGCCGGTAGCGGTAGTGGGCGAAGATAAGGTCGAGGGCGTGAAGGTAGTCCGTACGCGCCTGGGCGAGCCGGATGAGAACGGCCGTCGTCGTCCCGAAGTCGTGCCGGGGTCTGAAGAGATCGTTGCGGCTGATGCAGTCGTGGTGGCCTTTGGTTTCCAGGCAAGCCCGGCACCGTGGTTCGATAGCGCCAATATCGACGTCAACGAATGGGATCTTGTTAAAGCGCCTGAGCATGGCCAGTACGCCTTCCAAACCAGCAACGAGAAAATCTTTGCCGGTGGCGATATGGTGCGCGGCTCCGATCTCGTGGTCACCGCTATTTATGAAGGGCGTCAGGCCGCCGAGGGCATTCTGGATTACCTAGGCGTGTAAAGTGTGTATGTCATGCCGAACAGCACCAGGGGTAGGTCGTAGCGAGGGTCTTTTGTCATGGATGACAAAAGTAGCGCCCAGGGATGGGTTCACAGCGCCCTCGCGCAGACCTACCTCTGGGGCAACTGTGCATCGGCATCCTTTAGCCCGATCAATCGGCCTCCCACTGCTTATGTGCAGCCAGTAGCTAGGGTGGGAGGCAGCTTTAGCTCGTGACCGAGGCTGGCGCTGTTTCAGTTCAAATTGAGCCTTAAGGCGTACTCTGCTATTCTGTCGTCCCATCCTGGTGTGGCTTTCTGTTACGCCTTTTGATCACGTTTCGACAGGTTTTCCATGACACGATATATCTTCGTGACCGGCGGCGTTGTGTCCTCTCTTGGCAAGGGCATCGCGTCGGCCTCGCTGGCGGCGATTCTCGAGGCCCGCGGCCTTAAGGTCACCATGCTCAAGCTCGACCCGTACATCAACGTGGACCCGGGCACCATGAGTCCCTTCCAGCACGGCGAGGTGTTCGTCACCGAGGATGGCGCCGAGACGGACTTGGACTTAGGTCACTATGAGCGCTTTATTCGCACCAAAATGACCCAGGGCAACAACTTCACCACCGGCCGCGTGTACGAACATGTGCTGCGCAAAGAGCGCCGGGGTGACTACCTGGGTGGCACTGTGCAGGTCATTCCGCACATCACTGATGAGATCAAGCAGCGCGTCTACGCTGGAGGCGAAGGCTTCGATGTGGCGCTGGTGGAGATCGGCGGTACGGTCGGCGATATCGAATCACTGCCGTTCCTGGAGTCCATTCGTCAGATTCGCAGCGAGCTGGGCGCCAGCCGCGCCATTTACATGCACCTCACCCTGGTGCCGTACATCAAGACCGCTGGCGAAACCAAAACCAAACCGACGCAGCACAGCGTAAAAGAGCTGCGCTCCATCGGTATCCAGCCGGATATTTTGATTTGCCGCAGCGAAGTGGAGCTTGAGGAGAGCGAGCGTCGCAAGATTGCCTTGTTCACCAATGTGGAAGAGCGTGCGGTAGTGCCGCTGCAAGACGCCGACACCATCTACCGCATTCCGCTAATGCTTCACGAGCACGGCCTGGACGATATCGTCTGCGACAAGCTGCGCTTAGAAGCTGAGCCTGCGGATCTGTCGGAGTGGGTCAAGGTACTCGATGCCAAGCTGAACCCGCTGAAGTCGGTCAGCATCGCCATGGTCGGTAAGTACATGGAGCTGCTGGATGCCTACAAGTCGCTAAACGAAGCGCTGATCCACGCGGGTATTCAGGGCCGCATCAAGGTCAACGTCGACTATATCGACTCCGAAGACATCGAGCGTCACGGTACCGAGCGCCTGGCAGGCAAAGACGCCATTCTGGTGCCCGGCGGTTTTGGCGAGCGCGGTGTGGAAGGCAAGATTCTGACCGCCCAGTTTGCCCGTGAAAACAACATTCCCTACCTGGGTATCTGTTTAGGCATGCAGGTGGCGGTGATTGAGTTTGCGCGCAACGTGGCAGGCTGGAAGGATGCTAACTCCACCGAGTTTACTCACGATACCAAACACCCGGTGGTGGGTTTGATCACTGAGTGGATCAACGCCGAAGGCAAGATCGAACTGCGTGATGCGGCGTCTGACTTGGGCGGCACCATGCGTCTCGGCGGCCAAGTGTGCCACCTGGCATCCGGCAGTAAAGCCCGCGAAGCGTACGGTGCCGACGAAATCGTCGAGCGTCATCGCCACCGCTTCGAAGTCAACAACCAGTTCATTGATGATCTGGAAGCTGCGGGCCTGGTGATTTCGGGCAAGAGCGTCGATCAGTCGCTGGTCGAAGTGGTCGAGCTGGCGGATCACCCTTGGTACGTGGCGTGTCAGTTCCATCCGGAGTTCACCTCGACGCCCCGCGATGGCCATCCGCTCTTCTCGGGCTTCGTCAATGCCGCACTAGAGCACAAAACGGCACGCACCCGTGCCCACGCCGCACCTCAGGAATAAAGGGGGAAGCATGTCTTCTCAATCCCAATTCCCAGAGCATCACATCAACGTTGCCGGCTTAACCGCCGGCAATTCTTTGCCCCTCATGCTGCTTGGCGGCATGAACGTGCTGGAGTCGGCGGAGCTGGCCGATGAAGTGGCACAGGCCTACGTGAATGTGACGCAAAAGCTGGGTATGCCTTATGTGTTCAAGGCCAGTTTCGACAAAGCGAATCGCAGCTCGATCCACTCCTACAGGGGGCCTGGGCTGGAAAAAGGCCTGCAAATTCTGGCCGATATCAAGGCGCGCCATCACGTGCCCATCATTACCGATGTGCACGAGCCGTGGCAGGCAGCGCCTGCTGCTGAAGTCGCCGATATTATTCAGCTGCCGGCCTTTTTGGCGCGCCAAACCGATCTAGTGGTGGCAATGGCGAAAACGGGTGCGGCGATTAATATCAAAAAGCCGCAGTTTTTAGCTCCCCATGAAATGCGCCATATCCTCAACAAGTTTCAGGAAGCGGGCAATGACCGCCTGATGCTGTGCGAGCGTGGCACCAGTTTTGGTTATAACAACCTCGTCGTAGATATGCTGGGCTTTGGCGATATGAAGCAGACCGGTTACCCAGTGTTCTTCGATGTCACCCATGCTCTGCAGCGCCCCGGTGGCCGGGCGGATAGCGCCGATGGCCGCCGTGCCCAAGTGGCAGAGCTTGCTCGTGCGGGCGTGGCGGTTGGTTTGGCGGGGCTGTTTTTAGAAGCTCATCCAGACCCCGATAACGCCAAGTGCGACGGCCCCTGTGCGCTGCCGCTGGATCAATTAGAGCCATTCTTAACGCAGCTGTCGCAGTTAGACGCTCTGGTAAAAGGCTTCGATCCCTTAACCATCCGTTAATCGCGGCGTTAATCCGTGGTATACATTGGATCTTTCATCTATTAGACCGACAACCAAAGGATACTGTCATGACCAAAATTGTTGAAATCAGCGCGCTGGAAGTGCTCGATTCGCGCGGCAACCCGACCGTTCAGGCTACCGTGCGTTTGGAAAGCGGTGCCGTAGGCGTTGCCTGTGCACCCAGCGGTGCCTCCACGGGCTCCCGTGAAGCGCTTGAGCTGCGCGATGGCGACAAGGCACGCTACCTCGGCAAAGGCGTTTTAAAAGCCGTTGAGGCCGTGAATGGCAAGATCCGTGAAGCGTTGTTGGGAATGGATGCGCGGGACCAGCGCGGCTTGGACAACGCCATGCTGGATCTGGATGGCACGGATAACAAAGCGACCCTAGGTGCCAATGCGATTCTGGCTGTCTCTCTGGCGGCGTCCAAGGCCGCGGCAAACGCCAAGGGCGTGCCGCTGTACGCTCACATCGCCGAGCTATACGGCCAGCCCGGTCAGTACAGCATGCCGGTGCCGATGATGAACATTCTGAACGGCGGCGAGCACGCGGATAACAATGTGGATATCCAGGAGTTCATGGTGCAGCCAGTCGGCGCTGCGAACTTCCGTGAAGGCTTGCGTATGGGCGCGGAGATTTTCCACGCACTGAAAAAAGTGCTCTCTGCCAAAGGCCTCTCTACGTCGGTCGGTGATGAAGGCGGCTTTGCGCCGAACCTGGCTTCCAACGCGGACGCCCTGGCGGTCATCAAGCAGGCCGTTGCCGATGCGGGCTACACCTTGGGCAGCGACGTCACGCTGGCACTGGACTGCGCCTCTTCCGAGTTCTACAAGGATGGCCAGTACAACCTCTCTGGCGAAGGCAAGAGCTACGACGCCGAAGGCTTTGCGGACTACCTAGCGGGCCTGTGTGCCGACTACCCGATCGTCTCTATCGAAGATGGTATGGACGAGTCCGACTGGGCGGGCTGGAAAGCGCTGACCGATAAGCTGGGCGATAAAGTACAGCTGGTGGGTGATGATTTGTTCGTGACCAACACCAAAATCCTCAAGCGCGGCATCGACGAGCAGATTGGTAACTCCATTCTGATCAAGTTCAACCAGATTGGCTCGCTGTCGGAAACCCTGGATGCGATCAAAATGGCTCAGGATGCTGGCTTCACGGCGGTCATTTCCCACCGTAGCGGTGAAACGGAAGATACCACTATTGCCGATTTGGCCGTAGGCACCTGTGCTGGTCAAATCAAGACCGGTTCGCTGTGCCGCTCTGACCGCGTGGCGAAATACAACCGTCTGCTGGTCATTGAAGCCGAGCTTGGCGATGTAACCTACCCAGGTTTGAAAGCGATTAAAGGCCAGTAAGCACAAAAGCAGCACCTATGCGTAAGAGATCTCTCAATTTTTTGTAAGAGATCTCTTACAGATGCCGACGACATTCGCTCGGATTGCTGTAAGAAAAAACGAAATTCTTCACTAATCTTAATTTAAGTGATTGAATTTTATGATTTTTTTGAAATTAGGCGAGCCATTCAGGCTCGCCTTTTGCGTTTTGAGCTTGCTTGAGAACTTGGGCTGTTCTGCCACAATGCATTCAGGACAAGGGGAGGCAAGGATGCTTCAGGCAGGATGCAACGGGATGCAAGCAGGTGCGCCGGGTGATACAGAGATGTGAGTCCTGGCAAGGAAGTAGCCTGAGGAGGTTGACACAGGGAGTGGTCAGAGGAAGTGCTTGGAGCGGGCGACCTACGGGTCGCCTTTTTTTTTATGCGCGTTTTCTGCACGGCGGCTTTTCCAGCCAATAAAAAACCAGCGCGAACGCTGGTTTTTACGCGGCTTGTCTTGCCAGGAGCACTTAACGCTCTAGTTTTTCCAGCTTACCGGTTTTTCCGTCCCACTCTTCGGCGTCGGGCAGCGGGTCTTTCTTCTCAGCGATATTGGGCCACACTTCGGCCAACTCCGCGTTGATCTCGATAAACTGCTCTTGGCCATCTGGCAGCTCATCCTCCGAGAATATTGCCTCAGCAGGACACTCTGGCTCACACAGCGCGCAGTCGATGCACTCGTCCGGGTGAATAACCAGGAAATTGGGGCCTTCGTAGAAACAGTCGACTGGGCAAACTTCCACACAGTCAGTGTATTTGCATTGGATGCAGTTCTCGGTAACGACAAACGTCATCTTGCTATCCCTCTTGCGAGACCGAGAAGTCTCCCGGTCGTGGTCAATCGTGAATGGTTATAAATCAGCGGTTTTTTATAAGATAAAAAGTATGGGCGACATTCTAGTGGTGCCCTTACCCGGCGGCAAGCGCTCGCCGTTATCCGTTGATGCGATTACGGCCGCTTTTTATACCCTTTCTCTATAGTTCCCTTCATAGCAGCTCGCGCCACTGATACAGCAACGCCAGCGCTTCACGGGGCGATAAATCGTCGATATCTGCCTTACTAAGCGCCTCTACTACCGGGTGGGGCGCACTGGCGAAGAGATCGTTCTGCTGCGGTGCACTCATATTAGGCGTTGGGTGCTGCTGCTCGTCCACATCCCGCTGCTCTAACATCATCAGCTTTTCACGGGCGCGGCGAATCACGTGGCTAGGTACCCCCGCCAGCTGTGCCACCTGCAAACCGTAGCTTTGGCTTGCCGGACCTGCTTCGATCCGATGCATAAACACAATGCCGTCGCCGTGTTCGGTGGCGGTCAGGTGAATATTGGCAACCCCCTCTGTTTGCTCAGGCAGCGCGGTCATTTCAAAGTAGTGAGTAGCAAAGAGCGTTAGCGCTTGGGATTTGGCTAAGTGCTCAGCGCTTGCCCAGGCCAAGGAAAGCCCATCGAAGGTGCTGGTGCCACGGCCAATCTCATCCATAAGCACCAAACTGTGCTCAGTAGCATTGTGCAGGATATTGGCGGTTTCGGTCATTTCTACCATGAAGGTAGAGCGCCCGCCCGCTAGATCATCTGACGATCCGATCCGGGT